>SMWE01000184.1 GCA_004357475.1 Gammaproteobacteria bacterium | reverse complement strand
ATGACCTTGCGACAGACGGCTCACTGGAGCCGGATGAATCATGGGATGAGTCTGTGGTTGCACTGCTTAACTATCCCGAGGTCGTCTATATGATGGACAAGGAAATCGACTGGACCTGGCGCCTCGGTGAAGCAGTTCTCAATCAGCAGGCGGACGTGATTGCGGCGGTCGAGTCATTTCGCGATCGCGCTTATGCCGCTGGCAACCTGGAATCTGACGAATACCAGACCGTCTCCAATAACAATGGCGCCATCGAGATTGAACCGGTGGATGAAGAAATCATCTACGTCCCGTATTACGAGCCCGAAGAAGTAGTCGTCTATCAGCCACGACGCGTTTATCACTACTATCCGCAGGCGTACCCGGTCTATTACTACCCGTACCCTGTCGGCTACTCCTTTGCCTCCGGATACTTCTGGGGCGTTACCACCGCCTTTACGATCGGCTGGTCAAACCACTACCTGCACGTTTATCACCCGAGTTACTGGGGACATCCGTACTACGGCCACCATTACTACGGTCACTACTACCGGCATTCGAGTATTTCGCTCTACAACAGCTGGTATGTGCATAACAGCTATCGGACATCGAATCATCATCACCGCGATGGCGACCACTGGCGTCCGCGCCACCGTAGTGGTGCGCGTCCGGCAACCCGGAGTGTCCGCAACCAACATTATCCGTCCGGCGGCAGTGACCACTATCGCTCCGAGACTCGATCGAGTGGCCGGACCCGGCTTGATGGTCAGGACAGGACCCGGACACAAATTAGTGCGAGCAACAGCTTTCGTCCGCGAACGAGCGGCGCTACACCAACGCGCATCAGCAGCGACGCAAACCGTACCAGCCGATCCGGACCGGGAACCAGCGGCAGATCCGAAATCCGCTTCCGCAACCGCTCTGATGCCGACAGGGTTCGTGCCAGGCGCGACCGTAACTCCGGTCGTAGCAGCAACTCGAACCGAAATAACACCGCAACTAACAGCGCCAGCCGGCAGCAACTGACTGCACAGAACTCGCGCCGGACGACTGCCAATACGCGGGTAAGTCAGCGTCGCCAGACACCGCAGCGCGCCGTGCCCACGCGGCAGGCAACGAACTCAGGAACGTCGTTGCGTAGCAGCGCCAGTCAGCGGCAAACGTCACAACGGCCCGCATCGAGACCAGTGGTACAACGCCAGGTCTCGCGTCCGACTGTGCAACGACAGGCACCGGTACAACGTCAGATCTCGCGTCCGACTGTGCAACGGCAGGCACCGGTACAACGCTCGGCACCATCTGTTGCCCCGCAGCGTTCGCCCGCTGTGCAACCGGCCGCGCCGCCCCGTGCCAATGCAAGCGCAAGACCACAGCGGCAAGCGTCGTCAGCACGAGCCGGTGCACAGCGGCAGCGCCAGCACTAGGTTCAAACGAGACGTCAGGGCCTCTGACCCCAGGGCCAGAGGCGAAGGAGCTCCCCCGCTCCGGCTAAGAACCGGGTGAATCTTTCGACTCTTTCGATTCGCCCGGTTCTTCTTTAGCTGCAGGGTCCCAATTACCGGACGATAACTGCCACGCTACGTAGAATACGCAGCCACCCACTGTCAGCGCCAAAAAGATCAATATGAGGGACAACAGATTCATTGCCCGGTGAGTCTAACACTGGCTTCATCTGCCATTACTTTTTCGAATCTTCACCGAACTGTTCAAGGGGCTGGTACCGCTAACTGTGTATGGCTCTGTGATGGATTGCCTGGATACTGTTGCATCATTTTCCCGTTGCCCTTAATTGCACGAGGTGCGTCTGTGAATGCCAAAGCCGCTGAACCTAAGTCCCCCGCCGAAGAAAGATCGCTTGATCCGGAGGACTGGGAGGAATTGCGACAACTGGGACATCGGGCGTTCGACGATATGGTCGATTACCTCAAATCAGTGGCTGACAGACCCGCCTGGCAGCCATTGCCGGGCGCGGCCAAAAAACTTTTTGAACAGGACCTACCCCGCCAGGGAATTGGGCTCGGCGAGGTATATGAACAGATCCGGGATCACGTCCTGCCCTACCCGACCGGCAACATTCATCCGCGATTCTGGAGTTGGGTCGGGGGCACCGGTACACCGGCGCAATTGATCGCCGACCTGGTTGCCTCGGCAATGAATTCGGCGAGTCTCGGCTTCGACGAAGTGGCGTCGAGCTACGTCGAACTACAACTGTTGAACTGGCTCAAATCGCTGCTCGGCTATGCGGCTGACTCGAGTGGCTTGCTGGTCAGCGGCGGATCGATGGCCAACCTCGTTGGTCTCGCGGTCGCACGAACGCATGCCGCGCCCTATGACGTGCGTGATCAGGGCATCAACACCAGCGACTATCCGCGTCTGATCTATTACATGTCTTCCGAGGGACATTCTTCCCTGCGGAAGGCGATCGAACTCCTCGGGCTGGGATCCGCATCGCTACGCATCGTGCCGGTGAAAGATGACTTCACCATTGATGTCGATGCACTACGGACCGCCATTCGCGACGATCGACAGGCAGGACGCTTGCCGGCCTGCATCATCGCCACCGCCGGGACTGTAAATACCGGGGCGATTGATCCCCTGAACGAACTTGCCGACATTGCGGAACAGGAGAATCTGTGGATGCATGCCGACGCGGCGTTCGGCGGCTTCGCGAAGCTGTCTGCGAAATCCGCACATCTCGTCGATGGACTCGAGCGCGCTGATTCACTCGCATTCGATCTGCACAAGTGGCTCTACGTGCAGTATGACTGTGGTTGTGTGCTCATCAAATCCAGTGACACACACCGCAATACGTTTTCTGTCATTCCCTCTTATCTGCGAAAATTTGACAGAGGCCTGGCCTCGGGACCGCTTAATTTTTCCGAATACGGGGTACAACTTTCCCGTTCGTTCAGGGCGCTGCGGGCATGGACCGCGTTGAAGACCGAGGGAACGGATCGATACGGGCAGCAAATCGAGCAAAATATTCAGCAAGCGAAGTATCTGACACAGCTGGTCGAGGACAGAGTCGGATTGGAGCTACTGGCACCGACCGCGATGAACATCGTTAATTTTCATTATGTCGATGAGTCACTGAGCAATGCAGAGCAAGATGATCTCAACGCCGAAATACTGATGCAATTACAGGAGCGAGGCATAGCGGCGCCTTCCTCTACTGTGCTCAATGGCCGGTTCTCGATTCGGGTAGCAATCTGCAATCATCGCAGTAAACGCTCGGACTTCGAGGCACTGGTCGAGGCCGTAACCGCCATTGGCAAAGATATCCGCGCAAGCTGACGACCTGCGCTGGTTCCCGGGAAACTCTGGCCACCACCGGCCAGAGATCTCCGGTGGCCGGCATTTCCCTTATAATTCGCTCCCATGAGCTCTTTCCTGTCAGAACTCAGACGACGTAACGTCCTCCGCGTGGCGGCCGCCTATGGGCTGGTCGCCTGGATCATCATTGAAGCCGGCTCGGTCCTGCTACCTGTGTTCGGCGCGGCGGACGAGGGCACTTTCCAGGTCTACGTGATGATTGTTCTGGCCGGCTTCCTGGTCGCCCTGGTTTCCGCCTGGGTGTTCGAGATCACGCCTGATGGCGTCAAACTCGACAAGGACGTCGACCGAACCATCGCGGCCGGAAAACCTCAACAGAGATTTAACTACGCGATCATCGGCTTGTTGATTGTCGCGCTTGCAGTATCCATCACGTTCAACGTCACTGGTGTCAGAGGCGGACTCCAGTCCGCGCAGGAAGGGCCCGCAAACATGCGGCGCTCGATTGCCGTACTACCGTTCGCCAGCCTAGCTACCGATCCGGAAAGTGCATCGTTTGTCGATGGCATACACGATGATTTGCTGACCAAGCTCGCCAATATCGGTTCGCTGAGAGTCATATCGAGAACCTCGGTCCTGGAATATCGAAATACCAGCAAGAACCTGAGACAGATTGGACGCGAACTGGGCGTCGATACGGTGCTTGAAGGCACGGTCCAGAGAGCAGGTGACAATGTCAGAATCAATGTCCAGCTGATCGACGCGCAGACCGACGAGCATCTCTGGGCACAAACCTACGATCGTCAGCTCACGATGCAGAATATTTTTTCGATTCAAACGGAAATTTCAGAAGCGATCTCCGGCGCCCTGCGGGTCACCCTGATGCCACGCGCACAGGAGCGTATCAAGAGCATTCCAACCGAGGACATCCGCGCCTACAGTTTGTACGTCTCCGGCCGCGACAATTTATACCTGCGCAGACTGGAAACGCTGCAGCAAGCCCGGCGCCAGTTTGAGCAGGCGATCGAACTCGACCCTGACTATGCAGACGCATATGTCGCGCTGGCCGAGTGCACCCTGTTACTTTCTATCAATCACAATGCCCTGACCAGGGATGAGGCTTATGACCTTGCCCAGGCAAACCTGGACGAGGCGTTTCGCCTGAATCCCGATCTTGCAGACGCCTATGCGATGCTAGGACTGCTGAAAACCTACACCTGGTCACAGACGAGAACAGGCCCGGAAAATATTGAGGCGGAAGCCGCGTTCGAATATGCGATCTCGCTGAATCCGAATCATGCACGAGCGTATATGTGGTTTGCGTCCTTGCGCGACGCCGAGCAGCGATATGAGGACTCTATTGCCTTGTATCATCGTTCCATGCAGCTGGATCCCCTGGGTCGAATTCCCTATTCAAATCTGCCAACACTCTATGCCCAGCAAGGTCAAAATGAAGTTGCGCTGAAGCTGTGGCTCGATGCGATTGAAATTCACCCGGAATGGCCGACGCCCTATCAATTTATCGCTGCGCATTTGCTGGGTCTGGGACGTCTGGACGAGGCCTATGCCTGGAATCTGGCAGCGCAAGAGCTCAGCACTGATCCGGTGCAGGGAGGTCAAATCGGCGTTGCCATATATCTTCAGTTTGGAGAAATCGACAAAGCACGTGCGCTACTTATGGCATCGCCCGATGCTCACCCGCTTGCCGGACTCACCGACGGGTTTCGCTTACTCATCGACGAAAACTACATTGGCGCGCTCGAGTTTTTCACACGTGTTATCGATGAGGGTGATGCAGCAGCACCGTTCATATTCGACATTGCGTCCGATATTGCGGTGCTTGCCGGTGATCTCGGGAAAGCGCGTGAGTATGTCCTCCGCCGGACGCCAATGCTGGAGAGCGACACCGATCTGCAAATCGACCGCTATAGCGTACGGCAGATTGTGAAACTTGCCTATATTTACCAACGCGAGGGCAAACTGACAGCAGGCAACGAGATGTTGAATGCGACACTTCCTGTCGTACAGTCACTCCCGAGACTCGGCATGTTCGGCCAGGGCATACGTGATGTACAGATTCTTGCACTACTTGGCAGAAAAGAAGAT
>SMWE01000183.1 GCA_004357475.1 Gammaproteobacteria bacterium | reverse complement strand
TATGGCGAGAGCGTACAGCGGGATGTCGAGTTCCTGATCCCGCAGGTGATTCCCCCGGAAGACTATTCGCCGGGAATCGCCACCTGGTACAACACGATCTGCAATCAGTGTTCCGCCGGTTGTGGAATTTCAGTACGCATTCGCGAAGGCAAAGCCAAGAAAATCGAAGGCAATCCCTTGCACCCGGTCAGTCAGGGTCGCACGTGTGCCAGAGGACAGGCCGGCCTGAATGTCCTGTACAACCCGGACCGCATCAGAACTCCCTTGCAGAACGCGGGGCAGCGCGGAACCGGAAACTTCGAAGTGATCAGCTGGGACAAAGCGCTCACAACGGCAGGAAGTCGCATCGGCCGGCTCAAGATCGACAATGAGGCCAGTCGCGTCAGGCTGCTGACGGGTCGAGCCAGGGGACACCTGCACGAACTTTTCCTGCAGTTTATGGACTTGCTGGGTTCGGCGCATTACCAGCAATACGACTTTACTTACCCGCACGCGCTAAGGGTAGCGAACAAACTATCCTTCGGCAGCGACGTTTTGCCGTACTACGACATTAAGAATGCCGATTTCTTACTGTCATTTGGTGCCGACTATCTCGGTACGTGGATCTCTCCGGTGCACCATAGCCTCGCCTACGGACATCTGCGGCAGGGGCGACCGGGCCGCCGGGGTAAGACGGTGCAGATCGAGCCGCGAATGTCATTGAGCGGCGCCGCCGCCGATGAGTGGATTGCGACGCGACCGGGCACGGAGGGGTTGCTCGCCTTAGGGATAGCTCATGCGCTTGTCAGTGCAGGAAACTATCCCGGCAGCGACAGGGACGAGTGGTCCAGTGCATTACAGGCGTATTCGCCGTCGATGGTGTCTGCCGAGACCGAGGTCGGTGAAGACGACATCGCCCGCATCGCCAGGGAATTCAGCGAAAGCACAACAAGTCTCGCGATCGCGGGTGGTGCGACTGCGGCCGGTACCAATGCCGTGGCAAGTATCGTCGCGGTCAACGCGTTAAATTATCTTGCCGGCAACCTGAGTCAACCGGGTGGGATTATTTTCAACCCTGATCCGGGATTTTCTGCCGTGGCGGGGTCCAGCCAGGCAGGATTTCAGGGAATGCTTGACCTGGTTAAGGCAATGGAAGCCGGCGAAGTCGAGGTTTTGCTCGTGCACGATACCAATCCGGTGTTCGCCCTGCCGGATGAGGTCGGGTTCCGGCAGGCTCTGGAAAACGTTCCACTAATCATCGCGCTATCGAGCTTCCGCGATGAAACGACGGAAATGGCAGATCTCATCCTTCCCACCAGCACCTATCTGGAATCCTGGGGCGACGATGTGCCGGATCCCGGTGTCGGCTTCCCGGTAGCCTCGATATCCCAGCCGGTCGTGGCAACGCTGTACGACACGCTCCCCGCAGGTGACATCATGTTGTCCCTGGCCCGACAAATTGGTGGTGAACTTCCCGTGTCGATGCCCTGGGCGACGATGCAGGAGTTCGTCAAGGCACGGTGGCGCGAGGAATATGAAGAACGTGCCACAGAGGCGGCTGATCAGGATTTCGAGGAATTCTGGCAGGCTGTACTCGAAGCGGGCGTGTGGGGGCAACCGGGCGCCACGACCGTTGACCAACCGCTGCCGGCGAGCTCGTCAATTATTGCGTCGATTACCAATCCGGTATCAGATTTTGCCGGGGACGAGAGTGAGTACCCGTTGGTGCTGCATCCGTATTTGACGGCAACGTTCCTGGATGGCAGGGGCGCCAACCTGCCGTGGCTGCAGGAGATGCCCGATCCAATGACCAGCGTCGTGTACGGGTCCTGGGCGGAACTCAACCCCGTGACAGCCAATGAGTTGGGAATCGAAGAGGGAGATGTACTGGAGGTAAAGTCTCCCGCCGGTTCCGTTCGCGTCCCGGCACTCATTTTTCCGGCTATCAGGCCCGGCGTGGTCGCAATGCCAGTCGGTCAGGGCCATACAGACTACGGTCGTTATGCCAGAGGCCGGGGCGTCAATCCGATCCACATTGTCGCAACGCTTATCGACGACCAGTCAGGCGATCTGGCCTGGGCGGCGACGCGCGTGAAAATCAGGAAAACCGGCGAACGGCTGCGGATCATCAAAACCGGTGGCGTAAGCCGTACATTGGGCCGGCAGATTCTGGGCCCCGAAGACGATCACGCGTGACCCGAGGAGTTGTGATTTGAGCACATTCTTTGAAAAACTTAAGGCTTACAGTAAACCCGGTTATTACGAGAAATTCGATTATCACTGGACGATGACCATCGATCTGGACCGCTGCACGGGTTGTGAGGCTTGCGTCGTCGCCTGTCAGGCAGAAAACAATCTTCCGATCGTCGGCGAAAAACAATTCGCGCGCAGCCGCGAGATCAAGTGGATTCGTATCGAGCGCTACTGGGAAGGCGACTACCCCGACGTGAAAATGGGATTCATCCCGATGCTTTGTCAGCATTGCGACGATGCGCCCTGTGAAACTGCGTGCCCCGTATTTGCCACCTATCACAATCAGGACGGACTGAACACGCAGATCTATAACCGCTGCATCGGCACCCGAACCTGCGCCGTTTACTGTCCGTACGACGTTCGTTATTTCAACTGGTTCACCTACACGTGGGATGAGCCTCTCGAACAACAGCTTAATCCGGATGTCACCGTACGCGAGAAAGGTGTCATGGAGAAATGCACTTTCTGCATCCAGCGCATTCGCATCGCCAAAGACAACGCAAAAGACGATGACCGACGCCGGGTTCGTGATGGCGAAGTCGTCCCCGCCTGTGTGCAGAGCTGTCCGACCGAGGCCATGGTATTCGGGGACAGTAACGACCCGGATGCCAGGGTGACGAAGATGATGAAAAACCCAAGGGGCTATACAGTTTTGAAAGAGTTAAACACGACCCCGTCGATTGTCTATTTGAAAAAGGCGCAATCGTGAGCCGAGACGCATCATTGACGATGTTTGATCACGGTCAGCCAAGTTACGCGGAAGTCAACAAGGACGTCCTGTCTGTGATGCTGGTGACCGGTCCCAGGTACTGGATGTTGCTGGGTGGCACGATGAGCGTTGCGGCGATCTTTTTCTTCATGCCCTGGATTTATCAGCTGTTCGTCGGCGTTGGTGCCGCCGGCATGAACCGCAATGCGGTCTGGGGCACGTACTTGTCGAACTTCATTTTCTGGATCGGTCTGAGCCACTCGGGTACTTTGTTGTCCGCAGTACTGCACATCACCAACAGTCAGTGGCGCAAGTCGATTTATCGTAGTGCAGAGGCCATGACGCTGTTCTCGCTGATGACGGCGGTATTATTTGTGATGGTGCATTTGGGCCGAGTGTGGTACGTGCACTGGAGTTTTCCGATCCCCAACCAAATGGGCTTGTGGCCAAATTTCCGCTCGCCCCTGATGTTCGACGTCATGGCGATCACGACTTATCTGATTGCCAGTTCGATTTTCATCTACATGGGGTCCCTGCCTGACTTCGCCGCAGTCCGGGATGCCAGCACCGGACTGCGGCGCCGGCTCTATACGATTTTCTCGTTCGGCTGGCGGGGCACTGCACGAGAATGGCATACGCTGGGCTGGGCTTACACTTTTTTCGCCGTTTTCGTCATTCCCCTGGCGGTGTCGGTGCACAGCATCGTGTCCTGGGATTTTGCGCTGTCCGTCGTGCCGGGCCTGCACCACACGATATTCGCTCCCTACTTCGTGTGCGGTGCTATTTTTTCCGGCACGGCCGGTATCGTTACCGTCATGTATTGCCTGAGAAAGTTTCTCAATTTCGAACGCTACATCGGTCAGGAGCATCTCGACAATCTCGGCAAGCTTCTGATTCTGTTGTCCATGATATGGAGCTACATCAACATTCTCGAGCTTTTCGGCAGCTGGTACGGCGGCACATCGTTCGAACTTGAGGCGCTTAAATTCAAGCTCACCGGCTTCTATGCGCCGCTCTATTGGGAGATGATTCTGTTCTGCGCCTTTGTTCCGCTACTGATGTTTTCAAGAAAAATTCGCCTGTCCTGGAACAAGATGCTGGTGGTCTCCATCCTGATAAACATCGGCATGCTCACCGAACGATTCATCATCGTAGCCACGTCACAGCCTCGCAAATTTCTGCCGGACGCGTTCGGATTCTATTTCCCGAGCTGGATCGAAATCTCGATCACAGTTGGCTCTTTCGCGATCTTTGCAACGCTGTTCCTGATTTTCATCAAATGCGTGCCGGCCATCTCGATTTACGAGGTCAAGGAAACCCTGAAACCGCTCAGGAGGAATGCCTGATGGCCATCGTGGGTACCTTCGCCTGTGAAGAAGATTTTCTTGCTGCTGCAGAGAATCTCAAATCATCGGGATTCGATACTATATCGCTGTTGTCGCCGGTGCCCGTCCAAGAAGCACAAGACGTCCTCGGACTGGGCAAGTCGCCGGTACGCCACTTTTCCCTGGCCGGCGCCATTATCGGGGCATTTTTCGGTTTTGGTATGTGCGTCGTCACCGCACTGACATTCATACTGCCAACTGGTGGCAGGGCGATCATCACCGTGCCGCCATATCTCATTATCACCTACGAGATGACTATTTTGATGGGTGTCATTTTTACACTGATCGGATTCCATGTCGTCTCAGAGCTGCCCGCGTGGCGCAACAGACCGTACCTGCCATGTGCCAATATCGATCGATTTGTGGTCGTTGTGGAAAACGCTGCGGACAGCGAGGCGGCCAGGGCCGAAACGATCATTCGGGAAGCCGGCGCAGTGGAAATACAGCATGTGGAGGACAGCGAGTGATCAAAAAACCGATGCGTAATCTGGTCTTGGTAATTGTCATGGCGGTAATTCCCGGCACGGCGCTTACTCTGCCGTGGGACAAGGACATGCAGGACCAGCCATCCATGAAACCGCAGGATTCGCTGGTCACAGAAATCGGTTCTTCAATTCCTGTTGGGGGCAGAGACGCGTATCCGCCGCCGAAAGATGTCATCGAACTGGTGCGGGCCCGTCTCGATGCCGGGCGGACCCTGGTCAACCCGATCAGTAAATCGCCGGAATCCCTTGCCCGTGGCAGAGAAATGTTCGAACTGCATTGCCTGGTGTGCCACGGCAAGCAGGGCCGGGGCGACGGGCCCGTAGGTCAAAAGTTCGTGCCTCAGCCCATGGAACTGAACCTGGACTATGTGCAGCTTCAGCCTGACGGGCAGCTCTTCTATACGATTAGCCATGGCAGCATTGCGATGCCGTTTTATCGGCAGGCAATAGCGCCGGAGGACCGCTGGCACCTGGTCAATTTCATCAAAGGAGTATTTGGTGAATCATGAGCGCGATTCCGGAAATTGCAATCGGTGTGCCTGCAGGGCGGAAGGGCGATATGACGACCCTGATCGTCCTTGCAGTGTTGTTGCTGGCCGGTGCGGGCAGCTTTGCTTACATGCTTGCAACAGCGCCTGATTCGATACCATGGAGTTTTTTTGTAGCCAGCTATGTATTCCTACTTGGAGTCAGCCAGTTTGGCATCGCATTTGTCGCGATCATGCGTATTTGCAGGACGAACTGGGCGCGGCCGTTTTATCGGTTGGGCGAGATCGCGACGCTCGCATTCTTTCCCTTCGCAATAATTGTGTTTTTGCTGATTTTTGCGTATGGCAAAGAGCAATTGTTCTTCTGGATGTCACCGGAACCCGGCGAACATTTGAGCCCCTGGTTGAACTCAGACTTTTTGTTGATTCGCAATCTGGTTGCGCAGCTGCTGTTTTACGGACTGGCAATTGCCTACTTCCTGACAGGCTTGCTGCCGGACATCACGAGGGAATCAACGGAGTCCGGCCCGGGCTGGCGTCGCAGTCTTTACAAACGGTTGTGGTCTTTACGCCAGCGCCGCGACGATCGAAATTTGAAATCCAATACGAGTTTTTATGCGCCGCTCATACTGGTCGTTGCCGTTATAGCCAATACCTTCATTGCCTGGGATTTCGGGATGATGTTGTTTCCGCATTATCACAGCAGTGTGTTTCCCTTGTATTTCATTCTGGGCAACATGCTCGCTGGCACTGCGGGAATCCTGATCCTCGGGGCAGTCACCTCGCGAACGCTGGATTTGACGGCTTTCTTCAAGACGGTGCAACTGAAGAGTATGGGAATCCTCATCACCGGTTTCGCGCTGCTCTGGGTCTATATGTTCTGGGCGCAGTTTTTTGTAACGTGGTTCGGCAATCTTCCCCATGAGACCGGGCCGTTATGGTCACGGATGTATGGTCACTATGCGCCGTATTTCTGGACGATGATGTTTTGCGTCTTTGGACTGCCAATCGGTACGATGATATTTGCATACGTCAAGCGCAACTGGTGGTCGTTACTGCTGGTTTGTGCGGTCATCATCGTCGGGGTCTGGCTGAATCGCTATCTGCTCGTAATGCCAGCGTCGATTTCCGATCACATACCGTTCTCCTCGGCATCAGAACTGCTGCTGGTCGGTGGCTTGTTCGCCGGTTTTCTGCTGACGTTCTTGTTGCTCATCAGGGTATTTCCGATGATCTCCGCATGGGAGATGCGCGACGCAGCCGGGGAAGAAGGCCCCGCCTATTAAATAATTAGGGTCTGACCCTAATTATTGACCCTAAATTATTCCTCCGCGGCTTTGCTACCAGATTGTCGTCGCTATCGGGATTACAACGCCAAGGAATATCAGGATCGGCATGGCGGTCCATATCAACTCAACCAGCGTACTCTCATGAAAATGGACGCAATCAGGCCGATTCGTGCGCCGATGAGCGAAGGTCGCATAAAACATGGCACCGACAACAAAAATGCCGCCGACGATGCAAACACAGAGTATGATTTTGTGCAGGTCGAACATATGCGCACCTGTCAACATGATTGATCCTGCTGCAGTATAATACGCGGTTCGAGAAAGTAAGAGTCGGCCAGACAACCGCCGGTGTCCTTGCGGACGCTGGAGGAAAGTCCGGGCTCCATCGGGCAGGGCGCCAGGTAACGCCTGGAGGATGCGAGTCCATGGAAAGTGCCACAGAAAACATACCGCCTAAGCGCAACTTGTTTATGACACGGGGCGCCGGCAAGGGTGAAAAGGTGCGGTAAGAGCGCACCGCGCGGGTGGTAACACGCCGCGGCAGGGTAAACCCCGCCTGGAGCAAGACCAAATAGGGGAGTACGCGGGCTTAAAGCTCCGCACCGCGCGCCTGAGCGGACTCCCGGGTAGGTCGCTAGAGGCAGCCGGTGACGGCTGTCCCAGATGAATGGTTGTCCACGACAGAACCCGGCTTACGGCCGGCTCTTTCTTTCTCCTCCCGATAATCGTGGTTTGTCCCCTGATTTATCGAATGGGGTCCGTCCCGGCGTTTATCCACTAATTTTATATCAGTCAATAGGTTACGTAGGTTTCATCGAATTCAGTTGTTTTTGGAGCGCGGCACCCGTGTTTCCGGGGGCTGGCGGGCCGCTATCCCTTTGCTGTCGTGCCTTGGCGACTATCTTTTAAGTGAAAATCGAGAAAAAGCAGTTAACTCGTTGATTTATAGTTCCTAAACACTGCCACAATTCGCCCGAATTCAGCCACCGGAAAGCCCCTAAGTCCCTGTACAACAACAATTAATTGGACCAGCTGGTTGACGCTGATGAAACGCCCGAATATAGTGTTGAAAAGTGGAAAAAAGTGGGAGGAGATGGGCTAATGCGGGTATCGCGCAATCACTGCCGATTCCGATCCCATCACAAAAAAAATGTTTCGCGGGGCTACCAAAGTGACCTTGGACGACAAAGGGCGTCTGGCAATTCCGACCCGCTATCGGGAGCGGATTATTGCGCGCTGCGATGGCCAGTTGGTAGCAACGGTCGACAAGGAT
>SMWE01000182.1 GCA_004357475.1 Gammaproteobacteria bacterium | reverse complement strand
TCCGCGACATTCGGGCATCCTGTCCATCACAAGCCGACACCATGCGGCCTGAAAGCTGCTCGTCAATTAAAGCCGCTCCTACACTTGCAGATGTGGTGTGAGTTAATGTAGGAGCGGCTTCAGCCGCGACAGGTCACACAACTAAAAAAGTTGCTCCGATTGCAAATGCCCCGCCAAAAACACCGTCGTTTTTCCCCACGCATCTTCTGCCGCAATCGGGTTGTAACCCGTTCCAGACGGATTGGCGAATCCATGCTTCGCTTCCGAATAACAGTTTATGTCGGCATCCTTGCCAAGTTCTGCAAGCGGATCCCGAAACGGGAAATCAACGAATAAAGCACAAGGGTATACAGCTGTGCTAACTTCTCGAAAGGAGTTTTTATGATTCGATCTCTATGCAAACGCATCTTGCTGTGCCTGTTGCCGTTGCTTGCAGTAACCACCGAAGCGGTGCTTGCCCAGGGTTTTGATCCTGCCAAAGTGAATTGGGAGGCGCTCAGCAAGATACCCATGCGCGATGGATTCATTAAGCAATTCAATGAACAGTGCGCGGTATGTCACGGCGAGAATCTGAACGGCGCGGCACTGGGCACGCCACTGGTGGGCGTGGATCTGCGGCATGGTGATTCCGTAAAGGAGATTGCCGCGAGCATTGCGGGAGGCTTTCCCGAGACGGGCATGCCTGCATGGTCTGAGACCCTGAATGAGAGTCAGCTCTGGAATCTGGCGCTCTATGTGGCGGAGCAGCGACAGGGTACGACTATTCTCGATAAACGAGCTGATATCCAGCTGGAAATTCCTACAGGCATCGTAACATCTGAACGGCATGCCTTTCGTATCGAAACAATTGTTGAAGGTTTAGCCGCGATGCCCTTCTCCATCGCGCCCCTGCCTGATGGACGGATTTTGCTGTCTGAACGAATGCGCGGCCTTAGCATCATCTCCAGAGAAGGTGAACAATCTGCGCCCATCAGCGGGACTCCGCCGGTTTATGACGACTCCAATATTTTTCTCGGACAAGTCATGGGTCTCGGCTGGATGCTGGATGTCGCCCTACATCCAAACTACGAAGATAACGGTTGGATCTATATACACCACACGGATCGTTGCAGTGACTGCAATGAGCTGAGTCGTCGCAGCAATCAGCCAGTCTCCATGAACAGGCTCGTCCGTGGTCGCATCAAAGAGGGTGCATGGATAGACGAAGAAATCATTTGGCAGGCGGATTTAGAAACCTATACCAATACTTCCGACTTAGCCGCCGGTGGACGCATTGCCTTTGACGATGAGGGCTACATCTACCTCAGCGTTGGCATGAAGGATGTTCTTGATTTTATGGGCATCCAGGATCTCAGCCTGCCCTATGGCAAAATTCACCGCATCCATGACGACGGGCGCATACCGTCGGACAACCCCTTTGTCGATGACCCGGACGCCCTGGATTCCATCTGGACCTACGGGCACCGCAGCCTCCAGGGGCTCGAACTCAACTCACAAACGGGACAACTCTGGAGCACCGAGATGGGCCCACGCGGCGGCGACGAGCTCAACCGCCTGGCGCCGGGAAGCAACTATGGCTGGCCAGTGTTTACAACGGGCGTGAATTACGACGGCAGACCGGTCGATGGAGCCGATAAGCTTGGCATCGACCTGGATCCGGAGGACGCCGAGTTTCCCGTCGTCGACTGGACTCCTGCAATCGCGATATCCAGCTTCATCTTCTATGACAGCCCTGAGTTCCCTGAGTGGAATGGCAACATCATCGCCGGCACACTGCGCGCAACCGATCTATTGCGAATGGAGGTCATTGACGACGAGGTCGTACACGTGGAGATGCTGCTGGAAAATCTGGCCCGCTTCCGTGACATAGAAATCGGCCCCGGGGGTGAGCTCTATGTTTTACTCGAAAACAAAACGGGGAGCCAAATTATCCGGCTGACGCCTGTCGCATCGGGAGTCACTGACTAACTACCGCATTAATGTATCAGGATAATATTTTTTAGCGATATACAATGATACGCAGAAATATTTTTTTTATCCTGGCCGCGCTTTCCATCCACTCAGCGCCCGCGTTGAGTCAGATCAACAATCCTGCTTATGCTGACTATTTCCTGGTCGGTCGGTTCGGTGAAATCTGCACCATGTGCGAGGCAATCGTACTGTGCGAAGCGGGCGATCAAGCAACACTGTACGAGAATATTCCTGAGGAGGGCAATTTTACGCTCTACCATTTACAGACGCGCACATTCTGGTCGCAGGTCAGCACTATTTGGGAATGGTTTATTAGCAATTTCAACTCAGACTCGCTGGCGAGCGGCCACAGTCGTCCCGTACAGGTTTACAAAGTAGACCATACACACTGGTCCGGACCACATACCCTTGAGGCACACATATCGTTGGATCCCGCCACGATTGTTATCGGCGACGCAACGATCGACCGTGTGGCAAGACGCTGGCTTGAGAAAGGAAGCTTGCAGCCGATCGGCTTTTGTCAGCGCCTGCCATTGTGGGAGGCGCTGGACACCATTCACCTTCATCCTGCCGAGGACAACGAATCATGATGCCCACGGCAAGCGAGCCAGTAAATATCTGGGACTGGCAATGGATCCGCCAGCATCCGGTACGTTTTACAGGCATCATCCTGCATCTGCTGCTGCGTACTCTGTTTGGTATTTTCTGGCTGGCCGCAGCTATTAACAAAATTTCCAAAGGATGGTTGACCACCGACATACTCAAAGTAATTTTTCTGGATCGGCTAACCGAAATGCCGCCCGACAGTTTTGCCGTCCTGTATCTGCAGGTGTTTGCGATTCCACTCTACCAACTGGTCGCCTGGGTCATAGCATTCGGAGAACTGTATGCCGCCGTCGGATTACTGTTCGGCATCACTACCCGATGGGCGGCCTGGATGAGTTTCTTTATACTGGCGAACCTCGCGATCGGGGGCTACTACGATGCCTCGCTGCTGCCGTTCTTTATCCTGAACATCATTTTTCTATGTTGGCCGTCGGGTCAGTGGCTGGGTTTTGACCGACGCCTCGCTAGTCAGCACCCCCGTTCCCGATGGTTCCGGTAAAGCCCAAACCTGTGGATAACCTGTTGCCCGTATAGGCTCACGACAGGGACTCCACTTGACTCAGCGGTCACGATAGATTCTCCTGTCCTGCATGCGGCGGCTGCGGTTATGCTGCAATAGTGTTACAGCACCGAATCAAGGAAGGCTGACCATGTGGATAAAAAAAGATAAGCGGGATCGGGATACCGGACTCGCCTCGCCATTACCAACGCAAATCGTCGGCAACGAAGAATTCGCGCCGATGCCGCAGTCGGTCATGCAAAAGCAGGTTGAGGCACGAATTTTTGAACTTGCTGACCGGAACGCCAAAACACTCGGATTATCGAGGCGCGATTTTTTACGCACGACTGGCGGTATGGCCACAGCATTTCTTGCATTTAACGATATTTTTGGGCCAACGTTCGACGTGCATGCGGCCGAGGCGCTTGAAACAGCTGCCTACAAAGAGAAATGGCCTAAAGGTGAATTCATATTCGACGCGCAGAACCACCACGTTAAAGACTCGATGAGTGGCCCGCTGATGTTTCGCCGGCTGACCGGAAAATTTGGACTCAACCCGGACCTGCTGGGCATCGAACCACGACCGGACGATTTGCATCGCGCCAATTTTTTAAAGGAAATCTTTTTCGATTCAGACACCGTCATGGGTCTGATTTCCGGTGCCGCGGTCGGCCAGCCGAAGGATTACATCCTGACGATCGAGGACATGATCAAGACGCGCAATTCGATCAATAATGCCGCTGGTTCGCAACGCATGCTGAGCCATGGCATCGTCGACCCGACACGCCCTGATTGTTTCGATGAGGCCACGCGCCAGGTAGAGGAACTCGGTATCGATGGTTTCAAGCTATACACAGGCAACCCAACCGGCCCGTGGATGTTCGACGACGAAGATATCGCGTTCCCAATACTCGAGCACGTCCGCAAGCTTGGCACCATCAACGTCAGTACCCACAAAGGACTCGCACTGGGAGGACGCCTAAAACCGTATTACATACCAACCGACATTCCGGTTGCCGCAAAACAATTTCGCGACCTGAATTTCATCATCTATCATTCCGGCATGCAGCACATGATGGCGCAAATGCCGGAAAGCTTCACGGGCGTCGATGCAGATGGGTACATGCCGTGGACAACCGACCTGTGTCGCGCACGTGATGCGGACCCTGCGATGACCAATGTCTACATGGAACTCGGCGGCGTATTCGGCTACTCAGTTATCACCCACCCGCAGGTCTGCGGCCACCTGCTCGGGCAAATTATCAAGAGCTTCGGTGCCGATCACGTTATCTGGGGTACCGACTGTATCTGGTGGGGTTCGCCACAATGGCTGATCGAAGCATTCCGCCGTTTCCAGATTCCCCAAAACCTGCAGGACCAGTTCGGTTATGCGCCGATCACCGACGAAGACCGCCGGCTGATTTTTGGCGAGAACCTCGCGCGTTTATACAATGTGGACATCGAGGCAAAGCGCCAGGAGATCCCGTTTGATGCGATCACCAGGATGAAAACAGCCTATACCGAGCAGGGCCCGGAACCGAGTAACACGGCATATGGCTGGGTGCATGTTTAACGCTGCACGTTGACTGCGTGACGGGCTGCCAGCCTTTCTGACCTAACCCTGGCGGTATAGCGGTTCTATACTCCGGGCTCATCATTCCCGTATCCGGCCCGGAGTTCCCAATGGAAATTGATATTATTCTCAATGAATTCACTTCGCCGCATGCAGCCGTTGAACTCGGCCTGATGGCCGAGAACTATGGCCTGCGCGGTGTCTGGTCGAGCAACTACGGTTGGTCACGGGACCCGTTTATCACGCTGTCGCTGCTGGCTGATCGTTCATCGAAAATCCGTCTTGGCCCGATGGCCATCAGCTCAGCCGAGCTGCACCCACTTAAGATGGCGAACCTGCTGTTCAGCCTGAACGAACTCTCGAAGGGCCGCGCGATGATCATGCTCGGCGGCGGCGGTGCCGTAC
>SMWE01000003.1 GCA_004357475.1 Gammaproteobacteria bacterium | reverse complement strand
TGGCGTCGCGATTCGTCCTGGCAACCGTGCTGGCAAAGTTGCGCCACTCATCGCAGGTGAAGATGAAACGGTATTCAATGTCTGGGTCAAGATTTCCCCGGACAACACAGTGACGGCGATCATCCCGCATGCCGAGATGGGCCAGGGCGTGCACACTACATTGGCCATGATGCTGGCCGACGAGATGGACGCCGACTGGAATCTTGTTCGCTCACTCGAGGCACCGGCACACAAGGAGTATGCCAACTACGCACTCGCCAAAGGCTATACAGTGGGTGATGTGGACTTCCCGGCGTTCCTTATCGATACGATCGACGGCGTCTTTCTGACCGTAACCCAAATGATGAGCCTGCAGATTACTGGCGGCAGCACGTCTGTAGCGACAACCGGCCAACAGGCCATGCGTGTCGCCGGTGCCGCCGCAAAAGCCGTACTGCTGCAGGCTGCGGCAGAAGCCTGGAATGTTCCGCTCGATGAGTTGAGAGCGAAGAACAGCCACATCATTCACGGGAAAAGTGACCGCATCGCGCCTTACGCTGACTTCGCGCGGCAGGCAGCCGAACTGTCACAGCCCGTAAAACCGATACTCAAATCGCTGGATGAATTTACGATCCTTGGCACGAACGTACAGAAATTCGATGTGCCGGCCAAAGTCGATGGCAGCGCATTATTCGGCATCGACGCGCAATTGCCGGGCATGAAATACGCCACCGTGAAAGCATCGCCGGTGTTCGGCACCAACGTTAAATCCGTGGACGAGACATCCATTCAGGATATGCCGGGCGTTCGCAAGGTGATCAATCTCGACACTGCAGTTGCTGTCATCGCCGACGGATACTGGCAGGCCAAACAGGCCCTGGACCAACTTGAGGTCGTATTTGAGGAAAGCGGCAACGCAACCGTTGAGCAGAGCGAGATCTTCGGGCAATTCGCAAACGACATGGATACCGCAATTGCAAACGGCGACGAAATCGTCGACTTCGAGACCGGTGACGTTGATGCGGCGATGGCAACTGCTGCACGAACTGTTGAAGCTGAGTACCGCGTTCCGTACCTTGCACATGCCACTATGGAACCCATGAATTGCACGGCATGGGTTCATGATGACATCTGCGAACTCTGGACGGGCACACAAAATCCGCTGGGTTTTGCGGCCGAAGTGGCAGGCGCTCTGGACATGGATCTCGAGGACGTCGTACTGCATAACCAGTACCTCGGCGGCGGATTCGGACGTCGCGCCTTCCCCGATTATGCGATCCAGGCGGCCCGTCTTGCCAATGAAGTGCACTATCCTGTGAAGCTGATCTGGTCGCGTGAGGAGGATATGCGCCACGACCATTATCGCCAGGCAAGCTTGAGCCGCTTCAAGGCAGCGCTTGATAGCTCAGGAAAACCGACAGCGTGGGTCAATCAATATGTAGAGAAGCACGACCCGAAGGAAGCGCCATACATTCCATACGGCATCGACAACCAGTTCATACACTTCGCAGAATCACAGACCCATGTACCCTGGGGATTCTGGCGCAGCGTCGATCACTCGCTGCACGCGTTTTTCACGGAATCGTTTATCGACGAGCTTGCGTTCGAGGCTGGGCTGGATCCGTATCAATATCGTCACGACCTGCTCGAGAAAGCACCACGATTCCGCAAGGTCCTTGACCTTGCAGCACAAAAATCAAACTGGGATGCAGCGCTGCCCGAGAATTGGGGTCGCGGCATCGCTATCCACAGGTCTTTCGGCACAATCGTCGCACAGGTCGTCGAGGTTGAAGTCACCGAGGGCAAAGTACGGCCACGCCGGGCTATCTGTGCGGTTGACGCGGGTTTCGCAATGCACCCGGACGGCATCAAAGCGCAAATGGAGAGCGGCATCGTTTACGGTTTGACCGCGGCGCTATACAGCGAGATCTCGATACATCGTGGCGCTGTTGCGCAGAGCAACTTTCACGACTACCCGATGTTGCGCATGAACGAGTCGCCTGACATCGAGACTTACATCATCAATAGCGGCGAAAAAATTGGCGGCGCCGGCGAGCCTGGCACGCCCGCCATCGCACCGGCGCTGGTCAACGCCATTTTCAATGCGACCGGCAAGCGCATTCGCGAACTACCGGTCAGACTCCACGAACTGACCCGCGAGGATCCTGAATCGAAGGACGTCGCTTAAACCAGGCAATCATTTATCCCCATCCTGGTTTCAGTCCGTGCGACTGGTTACCTCGAGCAAGTGGTAACCAAACTGCGTCTGCACAGGACCCTGTACTGAATTCAGGTCGGCGGTAAATACCACTTCGTCAAATTCCTTCACCATCATTCCAGGTGCGAACTCACCCAGGTCGCCACCCTGTTGCGCCGGCGGGCACGATGAATGCTCCTTTGCCAAGTCAGCAAAATCGGCGCCCGCGGCGATCTCATCTTTAAGCGACTGACATTTCTCTTCCGTATCCACCAATATGTGCCGCGCAGTAACTTTGCCCATGCGAACTGCTCCATTCATTACAAGAAGTGCGTGCATTATCCCGGAAATCGGAAGGGATTTGGAATTTTGGCCAATTTTGAATTCAAATGCCGGTCATCCGCGACAGGCAGTCCACTAGTTATCCTATCCTTCCACGGAATCGACTACTATCCTTCCTGTAACGCTTTGGATGAACAGGCACTTGCTCATGACGAAGCAGGTTATCGCCCAATTTTGTCCGCAGCAAACACCTCACTTTCGTGGCAAAATTTGTAATCAGGCGCCAGGAGGAAACTATGTAAGTGTGTTGTTTATCCGCGGTTCTTTTCGCTACATTATTTTCTGCGCGGGTGTACGCGAGTGAGTGACGAAGACCCGAGGACACCAACAATGGAGGAAATCTACGCTTATATTAAGCGGCTGGATTCGAAAGCTAATTCATGGTTGTCTTGCGATCGCTACATGACCAGCCGGTATGACGAAGATTTTTATGCTGCCAAAGTACCCGATCAGTGGATCTCATTTGAATATCACGGCGAGACGTACTACATGCAACCACTGGCGGAACAATAGATTGCCTTCAACAATTCTGTCGTCTGACAAATCGCTGCACTGGCTCAAAACCGCGGTCAGAACACATTCTGCTTCGTTGGGCCCGTGTTACAGCGGAAACATTATCGACCGATCGTAAAAACATGTGGCACTTTTGGACGACTGGTGCTGCTCGAAGCTCCAGCAAGTCTGGCACCGTCTGTTGATAAATGATCCCTGCAAAACTGGCCAATTCGTCTACAAATAGCTTCTGGCTGGCACGCCACCGGCAACTGAGCTACCAGTCGGCTAGAATCTGTCTCAATGCCGTGTTTGCGCATTCAAGGACAAAAGATGCTTAATATTGAAACCGTCAATCACATCGGTATTCGAATCAAGGACAAGACACGGTCAGTCGCATTTTATGAACTCCTGGGTTTTGCATTGGTTACCGATGCCGGCTATGAAGACGGACACCCGATTATCCTGAAACACCCGTCCGGCGTGGTGCTGAACCTGCTTGGACCTGCCAATACGTCGGGAGACTCAAATATCCTGATGGATGTGGATGAAAAATATACAGGCATAACTCACGTGGCGCTTACGGTGAGTTCGCTGGACCACGCCAGGAACTTTATGTCCGGAAACAGCATCAAAATTACCGGGTCATTCAGTTTTGGAGACATGTCCGCAATATTTATCCGGGATCCTGATCAAAATGTTATTGAGCTGGACGCATACGGTAGCGGCGACAGCGTCGGGGAATCCGGTTACTCGGGTCATCCTTAACAGGTCGCTGGCGGACCTGATTTATTCAAAAACCGGAATCAGGATCGGATTGGATAGCGTCACGGTCGATCATGAAGCACAGACATTGATCGCGTCGTTACTGGCGCTGGTTGCGAAGAGCGACGGCGGCATTTTACTCGATGAATCTTTGCGCATGGTGAAATTGCTGCGTAATCGATATCGACTCATGCCGGGCGAGGCATTGAATATGATTGCCCGGGCTTCGGACGAACTCGCCGCCCATACCGAACTCGACGAGATCATGGTTGCTGTAAACGACGATCTGGCTCTCGCCCAGAAAGAAGACCTGATGCTGATGGCTCTGAGCGTAATTTCAGTGGATAATCAAAAGGACGCGGCAGAAATGAAACTGCTTGCTGCGCTGATTGAGGGGCTGAAAATGCCTGATAAAGTCATGAATAAAGTCTACCAGCGATATTTCGAGGACTAATAATCAGAAACGAGAAGGAGGAGAAGTCATGTCAGCTTTTGAAAACGCCAAAAAGTTCTTTGACGCTTGTGACGCACCCGCAGGCTGGGAAGGTTGCAAGGATTATGTGGCAGATGGGGCGTCATTCGTTGCACAAAGCGAGCCTCTCGCAGATCTAACCACAGTGCAGGCCTACTGTGACTGGATGGCTGGGTTTGGCAATGTCACCGTCCCGGGGGCAACCTATGATCTGCATACGTCAGGCTATGACGAAAACACCAGGACCGCGATGTTTTTCGCGACCTATCATGCAACGCACACTGGCGAGGGCGGGCCTGTGCCGCCGACCAACAAGGAGACTCATTCGCACTATGTCTATTTCCTGACAATGGACAGCGATAACAAAGTCGAAAAAATGGTGAAGGTCTGGAATGCACCATGGGCGATGAAAGAACTGGGCTGGATGTAGCATTGTTAAACCACGGGCATGATTCTTTTGTCAGGTTTCTCACGGCTTACCTTCAAATGTCTGGTCCTGCGCCGCCCGGCATTGTGAGCCAATCGCCGACTGACAGGTCGCCGTTTGGTGATTGATGTGGCGGGGTATAGCGGTACGCCACTGGCGAAAAAGCTGGGTTTTAAAGAGGGAAGCCGGGTCAGGATCAGCAATGCGCCGCATAACTACCTTGCGCTTGTATCACCACGGCCAGAGAACGTACAGATATCGAGGGCGTTTCGCAAGAACATCGATATCTGGCACTTTTTCACCAGGTCGTCTGTCGAACTGTCGACGCAACTACCCAAACAGCTGCAGGCCATCAGGCAGAACGGCATGATCTGGGTATCCTGGCCCAAGAAAGCGTCAAAAGTACCGACGGACGTGACGGAGGACGTCATACGCAAAGTCGCACTAGCGCTCGGTCTGGTCGACGTAAAGGTGTGCGCAGTCGACGACACCTGGTCGGGCCTGAAGCTGGTCATCAGAAAGGAGCTTCGAAAATGACAATCACAAAATCATCGTTCCTGATTGCTGTCATCGGTTTCGCATCGTTCAGTAATGCCTTTGCCGAAGATTTGGATCATGCGGATCTGGAACGGATGCGCGAAACGGCAAGATCCTATGCCGACGCCTGGCTGACGAATGATGCCGATACCGTCATGGCAACGTTTGTCGATGAGCCCGTGTTGTCGCCTTCAGGCCTCGCGTATCTTGAAGGACAGAATGCAGCTCGTGAATTCTGGTTTCCGGCTGGTGCGCCGCCCACGCGGGTGACAAATTTTGAATTGACCGAGATCGAAGCCTCCGGATCCGGAAATCTCGGTTACGTGCGTGGCACGTTTCGCTTAGGCTTTGAGTACGACGGCAGCAGTTACGAAAATCGTGGCAAGTCCGTGACCATTCTCAGGAAAACTCCTCATGGCCTGTGGCGAATCACTCATCACATCTGGGATGATTTGCCAGAAGACGATTGACTCTGGAGAATAATTTGATGAACGAATCGGCTCGACTGAGTTGGAATCGCTGGGGCTGGCTCGGTAGTCAGGTTGGCGGTAGCTGCTGGATGCTGATCCCGATACTTGGTGCAAGCGGTATTGCGGCAGTTTATGTCCTGGATAGCGCCGGCATCTACGAGTCGATCCAGGTCGGCGGCAGCGTGACTGCCTGGGAAACAGTCGCCATTCTTATCGGCGTGGTTGTGGTCCTGATGATTATGTTCTGGTGGCAGGACAGGCAAAACTGAAAACAATAATAACGCTGGAGCGACTTGCAATGAAAAAATTTCTGTCGGCTATTATTTTATGTGGTCCGTTTTGTTTTATTGCTGCAGTCGCAGATGAAGCTGAGGACCGGGTTGCCGTCGTAGAGTTGGTGCAAACTTTTTTTGACGCCATGACGAACAGAGACGTCGAGCGTATGAAATCGATGTTGACACCCGACGGGATCTTCTACGGCTATCGCGAGGGTCCGGACGGACTGTTGATTGTGCGCCCCACGCATCAGGCATATGCGGATGGCCTTGCGCAAGGAGACCGCATACTTGTCGAGCGATTCTGGGATCCGCAGGTCCTGATTCACGATCGCATGGCGGCCGTGTGGACGCCCTACGATCTGTATGTCGACGGTGAATTCAGTCATTGTGGCATCGACAATTTCAATTTTCTGAAAACTGAGGAAGGTTGGAAAATAACGGGCATTGTCTTCTCGATGGAACCGGAAAATTGTGCCGAAAGCCCGCTGGGCCCCTTGCCGGAATAGCATTAAATAGACATTTGCTTACCTTCCGGTTCCTGATTGACCATGACTACAACAATTTTTGTAAACAGCCGGTCAGGATCATCTTTTGCAGCCGCCCCTGCGGCAGAATGACGGTATCATCAAAAAAGTGGTTGGCGTCACTTGGTCGTATTAGGAGTTCCTGAAATGAATGATTCGACACAATGTAACCTGCCAATTTTCTTGTGGCCGTTTTACGCAGTCTGGCGCTTGCTTACTTTTGTGCTGAAGGTGATCGGCCGCCTGGTCAGCGCCTTGCTTGGTATAGGCCTGATGATCGCGGGCGTTGCCGTCACGTTAAGTGTGGTTGGCGCACCCCTGAGCATACCGCTGGCGTCGCTCGGTTTTCTTCTCTTGATTCGCGCACTGTTCTGATTTGCAATCCACGGAAACGGCGCGCCTGAACCGGCCAGCAATGAGAAAAATTGATGTCCGTATCACGACTTGAGCACATCACCAGGATTGGTGTGGAGCAAATGGGCGATCTTGCCGATAGCCTTGATGACGCGGATATGCTGCGTCTCGAAAATCTCGACACGAATATATTGCCCCCTCCATCCGCGATCGCGATTACCAAAGACGCGACAGACGACGATGACGCCAACAGTTACCTGCCTTTCTTCGGCCTGGATTCATTGCGGCAGGCAGCTTCGATGCTGGTCGGCAGGCAATCCGGGCAGGATTATGACTGGAAGACCGAGTGCGTAATCAGTGCCGGCGGACTTTCCGGCATATTCAATACGCTCCTCGCATTGCTCGAACCGGACGATGAGGTATTGCTGACTGATCCGACCTATGTTGGTCTGATCAACCGGGTTCGACTGGCTGGCGGCGTTCCGCGTTTCCTGCCGATGGTCCCTTCGGCAGACGGCTGGCGCCCTGATCTAGATGCGCTGCGAAAGATCGATCCGGGCCCCATCAGAGCAGCATTGCTGATGAGTCCCTCCATGCCAAGCGGTGCTGTGTTCAGCGCTAATGAATGGCAGGCGATAATCGATTTTTGTCAGATTGCAGACTGCTGGCTTATCAATGACACTGCGATGGAACGTATTCTCTTCGACGGGCGGCAGGTTTTACACCCTGCGTCATTTCCAAACATGCGCAGCAAAGTGATCACGGTCGGATCGGCATCGAAGGAATACCGCATGATCGGTTGGCGCGTCGGCTGGATCGTTGGCCCCGCAGAAATCGTTGCCGATGTCGCAAGAGTCAGCATCACGAACGTGGTCTGCCAGACCGGCATCGCCATGAGCGCGGTCACAGCTGCAATCAATGGCACTGATGATGGTATTGCTGCGAGTGTCGCGGAACTGCAGGCGAGACGCGATGTACTGCTCGGTGAACTTGCCGATTTCATCGTGATACCGCCGCATGGGGGCTGGTCCTTGCTCGTGGACGTCTCGCCGCTTGGATTGGACGGGCCGGCGGCATCGGGCTTATTGCTGAAAAAAGGCAAGGTCGCCACAACACCGATGATTAACTGGGGTGGTGCACAATGTACGAACTTTGTTCGCCTCGTCTTCTCCAACGAATCCATTGAACGATTGCGCGGCGTCGGCGAGCGCTTTCGCCGGGCGCTGACCTAAATGTAATCAGGTGGAAAAATGAATAAGCAATTCACCGTCGACCAGGCACTTGATCTAGTCTCAACATCCAAAGACAAGGCGTACGGAGTCCTCCTGGAACACGGTACGCTCGAACTCGGTTATTACAAACCGCACGGCATCGATCCTCAGGATCCTCACGACCGGGACGAGGTCTATATCGTACAGTCCGGCTCGGGTTATTTTGTCGTCGAAAATGATCGGCAGCCATTTCAAGCTGGCGACGCCCTGTTCGTTCCGGCATTCGTGGTGCATCGGTTCGAGGATTTCACTGACGACTTTGCGGCCTGGGTGATATTTTACGGACCGCAAGGCGGCGATTGATGTCAGGGAAAATAACAGCAGGAAACGTTGAAGTAATACGAGAATGACAAAAGTAATAGGTGTAGGCGGCGTCTTTTTCAAGTCGGCAGATCCCGGCGCCTCTACGATTGGTATGCCGAGCACCTTGGCATAAGCAAGAAAGATGAACCAGGCGTGTCGTTTCAGAATTCCGAGCAACCGCCAGCGGGCTTTGTTGTCTGGAGTGCGTTTAACGACAATACCAAATATTTCGACCCGGCCAACAAGCAATACATGTTTAACCTGATAGTCGATGACCTTGAAGATGCATTGCAACAGATTGAAAAAGGCGGCGCCGAACTGGTTGGTGAGGTCGAATCCTGTGATTTCGGCAGTTTCGACTGGTTTGTCGATCCCGACGGCAACAAGGTTGAGCTATGGCAACCGCAATTCCCGGAGCAGGCGCCTGATGATTAGAAAACTTGCTGGCTTGTTTTTGCTAACACCGTTCCTGTCGGCTCGCGCTGATATTGCGGATTTGCGATGGATGGCAGGCTGCTGGTCACAGGACGGCCGGGAATCAGGTTCGGTGGAACAGTGGACGGCACCGGCAGGCGGAACCATACTCGGAATGAGCCGAATTGTGAGCGGCGGCAAGACCGTAGCCTTCGAGTTTTTGCGGATCGTGGAAGAGGAAGACGGCTGGATCAGGTTGGTTGCATCACCATCCGGTCAGGAAACCGCTCGTTTCAAACTGGTCAGTATGAGCACGAACGAGGTTATCTTCGAAAATCCGGACCATGATTTTCCTCAGCGAATCATCTATCGCCTGGATAGCGATAGCAACCTCGTCGGCCGCATCGAGAGAGAAGTGAACGGCACTGAACGGACAGCTGATTTTCCGATGACTCGAACAAAATGTGGAAGCGAGGATGAATCAGAATAGCAGCACGAACATGCCCTGGGGCCGCACCCTTCTTGCTGTCACGCTCTTTACCATCATCGCTGTATTCCTGTTCGTGGATCCCTGGCCGCAGCCGCAGAGCTATCATGTATTTGCAGATGACAGAACCCTGCTCGGCATACCGAATTTCTGGAACGTCATAAGCAATGCCTTGTTCCTGATTCCGGGGATTGCGGGACTCTGGATGCTTGGATCAGGGGATCATGCGGGCATCGTGCCCGGCCTGTTGCCGGCGTATCACATACTGTTCATTGGCGTTCTGCTAACAGCATTCGGCTCCGGCTGGTTTCACCTTGCACCTGACAACGACAGCCTTTTCTGGGATCGCCTGCCAATGACAATCGCGTTTATGTCCCTGCTCTCGATTATTGTGGGCGAGCATGTTTCCGAGCGCCTTGGGAGACGATTGCTGTGGCCTCTTCTGGTAATCGGCGCCGCATCGGTGTTCTACTGGGACTATTCGGAATCACAACATGCCGGCGATTTGCGTCTATATGGACTTGTGCAGTTTCTGCCAATGCTGCTGATGCCCGCCATCGTACTCACGTACCGATCTATCTTCGACCAAACCAGGTTTATCTGGGTTGTCTATTTGTTGTATGCGCTTGCGAAAGTATTCGAGCAGCTGGATACAACACTTTACGGTTGGGGGGAGGTCATCAGCGGGCATTCAATCAAACACGTATGTGCAGCTCTGGGACCGATCGTATTGATTTACGGCGGCATGCGACGGCGGCCCCGACAACCTGACGATTGATTATATGAATAATGCAAACTGATTACAGCGGATCGTGCCATTGCGGTGCGACCGGATTTACCTATCGGACGGGCATCAAACCGGAGCAATGGTCGATCAGGGCCTGCCAGTGTTCATTTTGCCGCGCGCATGACGCACTGAGCACTTCGGATCCTGCCGGGCAGATCGCGTTCGTTGCGTCGGAGCCTGAATTATTGAAGGAATACCGGTTCGGACTCAAAACAGCGGATTTCCTGCTCTGCAGGGATTGTGGTGTCTACATCGGTGCAGTGCTTGCTTCGGCTGGCAGCGTTTTCGGCATCGTCAATGTGCATGCGCTGAAAGGAACACCGGCAAATCTCACCGCGACTGCAGCCGTCAGTTATGACACTGAAGATGTCGCTGGCCGGGTAGCGCGCCGCGAAGAACGGTGGACACCGGTAACAGAACATCCCAACTGGTAGTCAGCGAGATAACCAGAAAACTTCCGCTATGTCGGATAACCCTGCTTTGCGGAATTTCGGCGGACAATGGTCGATATCGTCCTTTTCGCCGACCCTGATCAGGTCATCCCAGTAAGTGACCAATTCATCGGCTGATACGGAGAAAGGTGGT
>SMWE01000181.1 GCA_004357475.1 Gammaproteobacteria bacterium | reverse complement strand
TTCTCCCAACGATCCCATATCACCGCCATCTCGGAATCAGTGATATATCTTCTCGGTCTCTGCTTCATTTGCAACACCTCTTTCTCTATAGTCAGAGTTTAGGTGTTGCATCGACCGATTGAGATCGCAGCCGAAACCAGCCTGTCATAGTCCCGATTTCGGTGACGTTTGAATGACCGCTTTAGGTGATAGCGGACGTACGTTCCATGCATTCACCGTGGGCAATGACATCTACTTCGCTCACGTCCAGTACGGTCCATAAAGCATCGCGGGCCGTCATTTGCTCTCCCATGTGTTAATTCGCGCGCTGCCCATCAATTCAGCGCGTAAGGGTGGCCGCGTTTTCAACCCGAGTGCTTTCCCGCCCGGAAACCGGCCCGATAACCGAGCCGATAAGCCTCGGTCAACAGTAAGGCGTAGTGATCCGCGCTGTGCCGATCACGACACTTCATAATCGTCATGCCGGACGGCGACACCACCGGGAACACATTGTCGCATTGCTCGACATGGTAGGACGATTCTTCGTTGTCCGAGTTGTTCATCGTCGTTGATCGGTCCTCTCACCATCTCAGTTAACTCACATGTAACCGAGTCTGAAACCTTATACTCTTCGCGCGGAAATCGCGAAAGAGAAGGGCGCAATGCAGATGAGTGATTGGCTAGATAGAACGACGATGGCCGCTTGTGAGCTGAACGATCGGCCACGAAAAACCCTGGGTTTTTGCTCACCCGCAGAGAAATTTAATGAATGTGTTGCGTCGATCGGTTGAGACCACCCCCGAAACCTGCCGCTCAGGTGGTAGTATTTCTTACTTACTGAGAGGCTGCTTTTGACCCGAAGCGGACATGAGATTACAAACCGGACGCACCAGTTGGAAAGCTGAAACGTCAGGCTGAGGAGAGCAAATGGTTAACTCAAGTATGCGTAGCCTTGCAATCTTGTCATTGATCGCTTCGGCATCAGTAGCAGGTGCTGAGGTTTTTCACATCGCAGAATTGAATACTAGACAAATACTGGAGCTGGATAGAGATAGGACCATTGTTATAATTCCGGGCGGGATCCTCGAAGAGCATGGACCCTACCTGCCGTCAATGAGCGATGGGTACGTAAATTTGGATGAGTCGAATCGACTCGCAGGCGACCTGTCGGATCGAGGTTGGACCACCGTGATGTTTCCGCTCATACCTCTGGGATCTGGAGGCGCCAACGAAGTCGGCGGTCAACAGGTCTTTCCCGGCACATATGCAATACGGCCGGACACACTAAGAGCGATTTTCATGGATCTTGCGACTGAATTGGGCGAGCAAAGATTTCGCTATATTTTTGTCTTACATGGTCACGGTAGTCCCGCGCACAATCTGGCGCTCGACCAAGCCGGCCAATACTTCAGAGACGAATACGGTGGCGAGATGCACAATCTTGCGGGATATTTAACAGATTCGTTTTCCGCACCGGAGCTGTTGACTGAGGATGAGCTGGCGGAAAATGGATTTTCCGTGCACGCCGGTGTAATGGAAACAAGCCACTTAATTCATTTGCGGCCAGACCTGGTCGGCCCGGATGTGGGCCAGGCTGAGCCGGTTACCGGACAGGGAATTGCGGACCTTATGGAATTAGCCGCTGAAGCAGATTGGCCCGGCTATTTTGGCAGTCCGCGTCTAGCGACTGCAGACATCGGGCATGCGATAGCAGAAAAGCGCTATCGCGCAAATCTTGAACTTGCATTGCGAGTGCTCGATGGTGATGACCTTTCCGATACGCCCCGCTGGTCGGTAATCGCATACCAGCGCGAGGAAACTCAAGCAGTGATTAGTGGCTCCCGAGCCGAGCACTCCCGGCGAGCAGGCCGGCAGAATGCGTGGATTCGTCGGACCGGTTCTGAGTTGTAGCAATGTCTGTGCTCATGGCCGACTGCAGCCCCATAGGTCCTGCGCTACCGAGCGACTGCTAACGGCAGGAGCAGGCGCTCGGCGCTCACGTTACCGCGGTAACGTCACCGACCGGCAGCAATACCGCCGACAGCAGCCGCTCATCTGCTAGAATCTGAGCCATTGTAAATGACGGCTTGTGACCCAAAGCGGACACGAGCCGTGTGGGCAGATGCTCGGCCTTCGCATTGAGGATAGATTGTATGGGTCAGCAAAAACTCAGCGACTGACAGACCTCACCGACGCGATAGAATTTCCTATCCTTCTTCATTGGTTTCGCTTAGGGCAGCCGACGGTCACTTTGAGGCGAATTTGTGCGGTTAGCCCGCTGTGCTACCTCCATCGATCGGGATCGCAGCACCGGTGATCTGCACAGCATCCTGCGACCCCAGAAATGCAACCAAGGCAGCAACCTCTCCGGGAGTGGTAATTCGACCCGTTCCGCTTCCTTCGTTGGCTTCGCTTAGGGCAGCCGCCGCGTCGAGTCCTCGAGCAACACCATCTCGATACATCATCGGAGTTTCGACATCTCCCGGGCAGATGGCATTGATCCGAATACCCTCTTTTGCGTGATCGAGCGCCATCGCCTTGGTCATCAGCACTACGCCGCCCTTGCTCGCACAATAGGCGACCGCTTTCTCGCCACCGATCAGTCCCCAATCCGAAGCGATGTTCACGATCGCGCCTCGATTTAGGCGCAGCTGAGGCAAAGCTGCGCGGCTGAGAAAAAATGTTGCGCTTAGATTGATGCCGATGGTTTGGGACCAGAGTTCGTCTGTGGTCTCCTCGGCAGTGGCGGTCTGATAGATGCCGGCATTATTGACGAGCAGATCCAGTCGACCGAAAGCATCGACACAGGCCGCAACCAAATCGGTACAGGGCTGCGGCGAGGTGATGTCGCCAGTCCAGGTTTGAATTGCGGGTATCTCTTGGCGGACTTGCTCAGTGCGTTCCTTGTCGCGTCCGGCGGCAAAAACCGCATAGCCATCTTTCGACAAGCGGCGTGCGACCGCTATTCCGATACCGGAACTAGCACCTGTAACCAACGCGACCTTTTGTTCCATGGGGGTTCTCCGGATTTAAAACTACGTGGGCAACGCAAAAAGGGTTGAATGGCAGGAGACGAGATCGAGGCAACATTACACGATCATTGCACGAGCGAACCGCATATTTTCTATGGGAGTGCTGTCGCTGACTTATCACCCGGTACCAGCGCACCTGACCCGATGTCCGAGGGTGTCGTTCGGCCCGTTGATAGCCGAATCGCCGAGAACCGACTGATTTGCCAGGCCACAGCGTGTGTCCTCCAGATTGAGGACAGTACGAACGACCGCTTGTGGCCGACTCCAGTCCTTCGCAGAAGGTTTTTTCGAGTAGTTTGAATGACCGCTACCGTTGCATGCAGCCGTTCGATATGTGGCGAAGCGTTCGCGGATTCAACCGGTCGTTCCGGGCGGGACATATTCTGCCACCGCCCATCTGATCAATTGCCAGTGATCACATTCAGCCGCGTCTATTCCTGCGCGTTTGGCGTTGATTGTGACGGCGTTGTGCACGGTCGCCACGGTTGTCGATTCTTCGGTCGGCGCGATCACCCCGGTTGTCCATGCGTCGATTGGCTCGGTCGCCTTTGTTGTCCATGCGTCGATTGGCTCGGTCGCCTTTGTTGTCGAGGCGGCGGTTAGCCCGGTCGCCTTTTTTATCAAGGCGTCGGTCGATCTGGTCGCCTTTTCGGTCCAGGCGATCTGACTGGCGATCATGACCGGCGGCGGCGGCTCGGTCTGACTTCCTGTCCAGACGTTCATTGATGCGGTCACCTTTATCGTCCAGGCGATCTTCGATCCGGTCACCGTGGCGGTCAAAACGGTCGTCGATATTATGTTCATCATCGGCTATCGCGCTAGTGCTCAGTAAAGACGCCGCAACCAGGACCAGGCTGAGGGTCGCTGTGTTCCTTAGGTTTGAGTTCTTCATGTCTACGTTCCTTGTATCGATTGAATTGTGCTGTTGGTGAGTATTTAACGCGGCATTGGGTATTTCGTTGACCCATTGGTGGGAGCTGGTTGGATTTTTCGCTAACAGGATGAGCTCCTACGGGTTCCTTTTGGGTATTCTTGTGGGTGAAATGGGTACACTGGGCCCGGATTTCTTCATTGGACGTATTGGGGGCAGGGAATGACAGCAAGCACAGCCGACGTGAAAGCCACATTCCGGAAACACCAAATTCGCGTCATGCTTGCCATTACATTTGGCTACGGCCTTATCTATACCTGCCGGCTTGGCCTCAATATCGTCAAGAAGCCGCTTTTGGACAACGGAATTTTCACCCTTGAGGAACTGGGCTTGATTGGCGCTGCGCTTTACTTCGGCTATGCGAGCGGCAAACTGGTTAATGGTTTTGCAGCGGATCATTTCAATCCGCGTGTGTTTTTCAGTGTCAGCATTCTTGTTTCAGCGATACTCAACCTATTCATGGGTTGGTCATCGCTGCTGTGGCTGTCGGTTGCGCTGTGGGCAATGAACGGCTGGTTTCAGGGTATGGCCGCACCCTCTGCCGTCATCAGCATTGCCAACTGGTTTTCCATTCACCAGCGCGGTCGCGTATACGGCACCTGGAGTGCCTCGCATGCGATTGGCGAAGGGTTGACGTATTACGTGATGGCTGCCGCCGTCTCTGCATGGGGCTGGCGTTATGGCTTCATCACACCGGGCATCTTGTGCATTGGCGTTGCCGCGTGGGTGTATGCGTTTCTCAAAGACGCGCCGCAGACCATGGGGCTGCCGGACGTACATGAATTTTACGACGAGGAACCCGAACCCGCTAAAGAGAAAGGCACCTGGGCCACGCAGAAAGTGATATTCAGCATCAAGGCCATTTGGGTCGTCGCGATCGCCAGCGCACTAATGTATGTCACGCGTTACGGCGTTAATAGTTGGGGCATTCTTTATCTGCAGGAAATTCGTGGATACACACTGCTGCAGGCTGGCACCCTGATGCTTGCCTACGGCGTGGCAGGAATCGCTGGTTCCATTGCCTACGGATTTCTGTCGGACAATGTGTTTGGTGCCAGGCGACCACCGGCAAACCTGATCTTCGCGATCATTGAGGTTCTCGCGCTGCTGGTCATTTTCTACGGCCCCAGTGACTACTACATACTGATTATTGCCTTCGGCGTTTATGGCGCCGCGTTGAGTGGTTTGATCGCCTCTGTCGGCGGATTGTTTGCGGTGGATATTGCGCCACGAGGGGCGACCGGCGCAGCCATGGGCTTGGTCGGCGTGTTCAGTTACCTGGGCGCCGGCACGCAGGATATAGTCAGCGCCGGTTTGATTGAGTCAGGTTCGACACTCGTGGATGGCGTCAAGGTCTACAATTTTGACACGGTAGTCATCTTCTGGATCGCAACCTCTGTGGTGTCAATGCTGCTGGCTGCATCGCTTTGGAATACGCAAATTCGCGACTAGTGACCAGAGCAATCCAATTTGTATTGCTGGACCTCGGCGGAGTGCTGCTGCGACTTCACGATCCTCTGGATACATTTGGCATCGACATGAGCCAAGAGGACTTCCTCGAAAAATGGCTACTGTCGCCGGCAGTCCGGGAACTGGAGCGCGGTAAAATAAACCCGGCACCTTTTTCGGAAGAAATGATTCGTGAATTCTTGTTGTCTTATTCACCGCAGGAGTTTTTGCAACGCTTCGAGCGCTGGCCCGATACACTCTTTGACGGAGTTTTGGACTTGCTGAAGGCCATTGCCAAAACGCATCATCTGGCCCTGCTGTCCAATACCAACGCGATTCACTGGGAACGCGACGATATTGAAGGTCAACTCGAACCGCTGATACGCGATGTGTTTGTCTCGTACCGCACCGGCCTGGTAAAACCGGACCCCGTCGCGTTTAAGGACGTTCTGGAGAAACTGGGAGCGACTGCGGAGCAAATTTTGTTCCTGGACGACAACCGGTTAAATATCGAAGCAGCAAGGCAATGTGGCATGCAGGCGAGATTAACTCGCGGCTTTGACGATTTGACGAAAAACCTTCGCGAGACAGGTGTCGCAACCTGACGAATAAGGGTTGTTTCTAGTATCGGGATTCGCTGTCGAGGCGCGCTTCGAGTTCTGCAATTTTTTGTTGTTGCTGCTGCACGACCTTGGTCAGAACCGCAACGATGTCCATCGTGCTTAAGCTCAATCGATCCGACGACGCAACCAGGCCCGGAACATCTTCCGCGATAAAGCCAACATATTCTTCTTGAGTCTCCTGTTTGTAATTGAAGCGTACCGGCTCAAGCGCAAGCAATGCTGCCAGCGCCTCCTCCGGCGTCAATGCGACGATGTTGTCCTTTTTATCGCGTGAGGAACTGTTGGTCCAGACGCCACCGGCGGAAACGTATGCCCCACTGGCCATCTCGAGCGGATGCGATGGGCGCGTCATGCCGATACCGACGTTGCCGTCGCGATCGATTGTCAACCTGTCGACCGATCCTGCGCCGAGCGTCAGCGTGTCCGCCCGGTTGTGCATGATGTAACCCATGCCACCTGACGATTGCGTCAGCATCAGGCCGGCTACGCTGCTGTTGCGTTCGTGAATCTGGATATTGCCGTTAACCTCGAGTCGCTGTGTCGGCTCGGTTGTGCCGATGCCGACATTGCGGCCATTGTCGAATATTTGTGAGTTGCCACCTTCTGCACTTTTGGTGAACTTCATCAGGAAATCTTCTGTACCGTCGATAGTCGATGATCCGCTCGGGCCTGCGGGCCCTGGCGGTCCCATCGGTCCGGCCGGTCCTTGCGCGCCGGTTTTGCCCTGGCTTGCTACTACCGGTACGACGGCGACTGTTGGTGTCGACTCTGCAGGCGATACTTCCGCCTCAGGCTCAAGCACTTCTGGAGCAGCCTGCTCTTCGGCAACTTCTTCTACCGCCTCGGCCTCCTCATCGGCCACGGATTCGTCGGCTTCTTCTACCGGCATCGTTTCCTTTTCGGATACTGGCTGTGCAACTACAACTTCCTCAGCCGGAGCTTCGTCATTTGTGACTTCCTCTGCCGTAACTTCTTCGGCCGCGTCGTCTGCTATCTCGGCAACTGCCGCTTCCGGCACAGTTTCTTCCGCCTCTTCGACCGATTCCTCAGATTCCTCTGATTCCTCTGATTCCAATTCTTCCTCGGCTACAACTTCCGCGTCGACAACGTCATCCTTTGTCTCGGTTTCACGGGTGGCAAATTCTTCTTCGGATATAACGTTAGACCAGTCCTCGCTGACATAACCGTAGGCATCGTCTTCGAGTGCGACCTTGTGCCAGCCCGGCACGCTACTTTGAAACGGCAGGCTGTCTCCTTGTGACAGCTTGCCGACAATCTCCGATTTGGCGTCCGCTTCCATGCGTACATTTATATACTGCTTTACAGAGTCAATCGGCACTACAAGGTCGGCAGCGTTTAGTGTGGATGCAAGCGCCAGCAGGAATAGCGCGAATGCTGCAGATTTCATGTCCAACTCCCGTGTTGCGGTTTTCTAAAGCGAATTCTTCCCCTGTATGACATATCCCTCAAAGGAAAGAGGTGATGCAGTTCCGAGGCTTTAAGATTGCACTCCGGGAGGTGGGCATAGTCCCATTTTCTTGCTTAAAATCAACGCCTTAAAAATAGACCAAAACAGCCGATTGAGCACCACGACCCGAGCGTGAGACAATCGTGACGTGATATTGAAACCCATCGCCAAGTGCATCTTAAAGCTAACCGGCTGGACCTCGACCGGACAGGTTCCCGATCTCGATAAGGCCATATTTATTGCGGCGCCGCATACGACCAATTGGGATGCCTTCTGGCTGATCGTTTATAAGGTGTCAATGGACGTGAAGTTGCGATTTCTGGCCAAGCACACCCTGTTTTGGTGGCCACTGGGATCGCTGTTGAGCTGGTTCGGTGCGATGCCCCTTGATCGCGGTAGCGCGTCATCGACTGTGCAGCAAATGGTCGACGCGTTTGAAAAAGAAGATCATTTATTCCTTGCACTCGCACCGGAAGGAACGCGAAAGTGGAAACCCTATTGGAAGACCGGTTTTTACCAGATTTCGCTGGCGGCAAACGTCCCCATTGTGTTCGCCTATATCGATTACTCCAGCAAGAAAATGGGCATAGGCCCTGCATTGATTCCGGGCGGCGACATCGACCAGGATATGGCCGTCATTCGAAAATTTTACGAACCCTTTGTACCGCGCCATCCGGCGTTAAGAGGCCCGGTTGAATTTCCGCCAGACCGGGAACAACAATAGCGTAAGATCGATCGTTCACGGTCACCCATTAAAATAATAAGGAGAATTTAATGAAGGCGTCCGATCTGCTGGTCAAATGCCTCGAAGAAGAAGGCATCGAGTACATTTTTGGTGTCCCCGGCGAGGAAAATGCCGACTTCATGATGTCTCTCGAACAATCGAAAACGATTCAATTCATTCTGACCCGTCATGAACAAGGCGCCGCCTTCATGGCAGAAATCTACGGCCGGCTCACCGGCAACCCGGCCGGTTGCCTTGGCACCCTCGGTCCGGGTGCGACCAACCTGATCACGGGCGTGGCCGACTCCAATATGGATCGCTCACCTATGCTGGTGTTAACCGGCCAGGGATCGACCGACCGGTTGCACAAAGAGTCACACCAGATTATGGATGTGGTCAGCATGTTGAAACCGGTAACGAAATGGGCGGTGACCATACTCAACCCAAACACCATTCCGGAGATCGTGCGCAAAGCCGTGCGACTGGCACGAACCGAAAAACCGGGCGCGGTGCACATCGAATTGCCGGAGGATGTCGCGAGCATGGAAACCTCAAAGGTGCCGATGACGCCGCGCCGCTTTCGCCGGTCCGTGCCGGACAGCAAGATCGTCAACGAGGCGTTCGAGATGCTCAAGAAGGCAAAGCGCCCCGTCATTATCGCCGGCAATGGCTGTATTCGTAAGCGCGCAAGCAAGCAGTTAAGGGCCTTCTGTGAAAAAACCGGAATCGGTGTTGCCAGCACCTTCATGGCCAAGGGATGCGTCGACATGGACGCAGACTATTGCCTTTATACCGTTGGCCTGGGCAGCAAGGATCGCATCTCCATCGCAATCGACGATGCGGACCTGGTCATCACGCTCGGCTTCGACATGGTCGAATACCATCCGCAACTGTGGAACCCGAATGCCGACAAGACCATTCTGCATGCCGATTTTCTGCCGGCCGAGATCGACGAGCACTATCACCCGGAGACAGAACTGATCGGCGACCTTGCACACACCTTGTGGATGTTAAACGAACTCATTGATGCAGAATCGCTGCCGGAATATGACCTGGCGTTGCAGCGGCAATGCCGCCAGGACATGGCCGATGATTTCGCAGAATACAAAGATGACGAAACCATGGATTCCATTCGCCCGCAAAAAGCGATATGGGATGCGCGCCTTGTCATGGGACCGAACGACATCCTGCTATCCGACGTCGGCGCGCACAAGATGTGGATTGCGCGGCACTACCAGTGCCATGAGCCCAACACCTGCCTGATTCCAAATGGTTTTTGCTCAATGGGCTTTGCACTGCCGGGTGCTATTGCCGCCGGTATCGTGTATCCAGAGCGCCGCATTTTGGCGATTGCCGGTGATGCCGGGTTCCTGATGAACGTGCAGGAGATGGAAACGGCCGTTCGAATCGGCAGCAATATCGTCGTCATGGTGTGGGAAGACCACGAGTACGGGTTGATTGCCTGGAAGCAGGAGACTCACTTCGGCCGGCACACGGAACTCTCGTTCGGCAATCCGGACTGGACCCTGCTGGCGAAGGCCTTCGGCTGGAATGGCCACTACGTCAGAAATTCGATCGACCTGGCCTCGACACTCGAATCCGCATTCAATGAAAAAGGACCCAGCCTGGTCGTGATCCCGATCGATTATCGTGAAAATCCGTTGCTGACGAAAAAGCTCGGGGAAATTTCGTGCCCGATCTGATGCTGGAGAGTGCGCGGCCTGCCGTTGGCAGTCTTGCCGTTACCTCCCCATATGACGGCCGCGAATTGCAACAGGTCGCAACCAGCGGACCAGACCATGTCGAAGATGCATTGTCGGCAGCCTATGCCTTGTTTCGCGATCGAAAAGCCTTGCTTCCGGTGCCCGAGCGCATTGCCATTCTTAACAAGGCTGCGGCCATAATGAGCACGCAAATCGATGAGCTCACTTTGCTTGCGGCCAGCGAGGGCGGCAAACCCTGGAACGACTCCAGGGTCGAGGTATTACGCGCCATCGACGGTGTCCACCTGTGTATTGAATCGCTGCGTGCACATGCCGGGTCCGTCATTCCGCTGGGCACAACCAAAGCAACCATGGACAGAGCCGCTTTCACACAAAAGGAACCCATCGGAGTTGTGGTCGCGGTCAGCGCATTTAATCATCCACTGAATCTTATTATTCACCAGGTAGGGCCGGCCGTTGCGACAGGCTGCCCGGTGATTATCAAACCGGCTATCGACACACCATTGTCGTGTTTGCGCTTCGTGGCAATTCTTCGCGAAGCAGGATTGCCGCCGGCCTGGTGCCAGGTGATCGTCACTGCTGATAATGAGACCGCCGAAAAACTGGTCACAGATAAACGTGTTGGCTTCTTCAGCTTCATTGGCAGCGCGCACGTTGGCTGGATGCTGCGCTCAAAGCTCGCCCCCGGCACGCGTTGCGCGCTCGAGCATGGAGGAGCGGCGCCAGCCATATTGGCAGCGCCGTACAACAAAGACCTGGCACTGCCATCCATTTTGAAAGGCGGTTTTTATCATGCTGGCCAGGTGTGCGTTTCGGTACAAAGAGTGTTCGCCCCTGCTGCAGATGCCGCAGAATTTGCAAGTGCATTGGCACAGGCTGCAGAAAAACTGGTCGTTGGCGCCCCCGAGGACGCGGCGACCGAAGTTGGGCCACTCATTCGCAGCGGCGAAGTCGATCGTGTCGCCGAATGGGTTGACGAGGCCATAGCGGCGGGCGCGAAACTTCTGTGTGGCGGCAAGAAAATTTCGGATACCTGCTACGCACCAACAGTGCTCCTGAATCCGCCCATCGACGTTCGCGTTAGCACCATGGAGATTTTTGGCCCTGTCGTTTGTATATATGCCTACAAGGATCTGGATGCAGCAGTTAAGCAAGCGAACTCACTACCGGTCGCTTTCCAGGCTGCTGTTTACAGTGACAGCAATGACATCGCGATGCGCTTGTACAAAGAACTGGATGCCTCCGCTGTCATGATCAACGACCATTGTGCATTTCGCGACGATGTCATGCCGTTTGCCGGCTTGCGCCAGTCGGGTTTGGGTGTCGGCGGAATTCCCTACACCATCGAAGACATGCAGATAGACAAGATGATGGTGATCAAGTCCGCAGGGCTATAGCGATCGACTACTTTGGCACCACTTTATAAACGATGCCGGAGTCGCTGTCGGTCAAGAGGTAGATCGCACCATCCGGGCCCACACGTACGTCCCGAAACCGCGCGTCGAGTTCCGTAAACATGATCTCCTGATCGACCACTGCTCTGCCATTGAGGGTGAGTCGTCGCACTGTCTTTTCCGCAAGCGCTGCAACAAACAGGTTTCCTCGCCATTGGGGAAACGCTTGTCCCTGGTATTCCATCATGCCGGCAGGCGCGATCGACGGTGTCCAGTAGATGATCGGCTGTCGCATGCCTTTTGCCGAGGTAAAGGGCGATATAAAGGCGCCGGAATAATCCATGCCGTACGTAATGGCGGGCCATCCGTAGTTGATGCCCGGATTGATAATATTCAGCTCATCGCCGCCCTTCGGTCCGTGCTCGTGTTCCCAGACGATCCCGTTCTGGCTGACGAGAATAGCTTGTGGATTACGATTGCCATAACTGAAAATTTCAGGTCGCGCATCGCTGCGGCCGACAAAGGGATTGTCGTGGGGAATTGAACCGTCGGTGTTTATGCGCAAGACTTTGCCAAGCAGGCTATCGAGCGACTGGGCCTGTTCGCGAAAATCGAAACCGTCACCCGAGGTCACCAGCAAGGTGCCGTCCATCATCATCGCCATTCTGCCGCCGTAATGATGCGGCGTGTTTTTGTCCGGCGTGACGGTCAGAATATTTTTAACGTCATAAAGCGTCGCGCCTTTGAGCCTGGCGCTTATGACATGCAACGCGTTGCTTGAACGGTCGCCCGCGGCATAGGACAGGAAAATCCTCCCGTTATCCTGGAAATCCAGGTCAACCAGAACATCAAACAACCCGCCCTGACCATGCACATATACCTTCGGCACTTCATTTACCGAGTATTCAATCAGCTCGCCGTTGCGAATCATGCGCAGTCGCCCGGCACGCTCGGTTACCAGCAGTTCGCCGTTGGGCAAAAACGCGATCGACCAGGGATACTCCAGGTTCCTGGCAACGACTTTTACTTTGTAGTCGGCGGCCGCTGTTACCCCGGCCATAATCAGCAAGGCTATCGTCAGGAAAACAGACGTCACTCGGAGAATTGTTTTACGCATCGGCCGACTCCCGATTTTCAAATCGCGCAGTGAGATACGCGTACACCCAGCCTCCAGCCATGCAGCAACAGGCTACCAGCAGCATGCCGAGCGGCGTTCGTGCCGACGCGAGCAGGGTTCCGCCCATGAAGAATTTAATAACGATGATCCCGGCGGGAACTGACATAAAACCCGCAGCCATATACCAGATCATCCTGCTCCCGCCCACTATCCGAATCGCCCGCCGGGCAATGAAAAACGCGATCAGAAAACAAAGGCCGATCAACAGCAGTAACGGCACTGCCAGCCCAAGCAGATCATGCAATGTAGTCTGCAGGCGATCGCCAAACGATACCGTGAGTCCGAAACTTGTGACATCCGCCAGCACCAGTTGTGTCGACACGATGCTGGTCAATATCGCGGCATCGACCACCGCAATCAGAAAAAATGCGATCATCTTCATCATTGCTTCTTCCTCATCACTTATTCGGCAGACCGAACGGGAACAGGCACGTTACACAGGCCAATTTTGTCTGTCGGATCGACGAACCAGTCTTCAGCGCGATAGCGTCGGGCCTCAACCAGGTCCTGAAATGTATCTGTATCGGTGCGCAAGATGCTCAAACGAATGCGATCCGCCGCCGCAACATCACTGGCAAAGCGGATCGACTCAATTGGAACGTACTCTGCCTCACTTGCATAGAAGCCAAGCGAGCCGGTACCGCGCGGCAGCGTGGTAAGCAATTCCATCCCCTGCACGACCCTGCCAGCCAGTACAACATTGCGATCAAGATGCCGGGGGGAATGGCCGGTGACGACATACAGCTCTGCGCCAGTGCCACTGTCAGGCGCAGAGTCGCGACCGACACCAAGCATCCCGTAACAATGCGTCAACCACGCACGCCCATCACCATTGTCCTTGCCAACAGGAAACCCCTTCACAAAACCGACCTGATCCGCATAGGCATCGCGGCTGTCGATCGCGGCAAAAGCAAGGCCGGCAGCGTCCCGATAAAACTCTGCCCGAATTGACGATGCCGCATCGCCGCGAGACCGTGCATCGCTGCCGTCAGCGTCCGGATCGCCCCATTGCGCCACATAATTCTCCTGCGAACGAATGATCGCCGCGCCATCGAAAAACCGGGCTCTCGTCAGCAGCCGAATGTTTTCGATTACGTTTGGGGCGAAGTCAGGCGCCAGCTCCATAATCACCGTCCCGCCCGGGATTTTCATGTACAGAGTGAATTCCGGGTCCAGTTCACGCCAGTCGGATTCACCGGCCGCTTCCATTACCGAGCTCATGGTCGGTCGCTCATCTGCATACGAATAGCAACCGCCTGCGCTTAGTGCAATAAGCCCCAGAGTCAGTGCGATTCGGAAAAGCATCAAAGCCCCGTCACCCCTTTGACCAGGACGACCAACAGAATTGGCGGAATAACGAATCGCACCAGGATCAGCCAGAAATGATACATGCCGCTTTCCGACACATTGATCGATTCCAGCCTGATCTTGTTCGGAACGAACCAGCCGAAAAATACAGATGTAAACAACGCGCTAATCAGCAACAGAATGTTTGCTGCAAGAAAATCGATCGCGACATAGATGTTCATACCCTTCATCGCGGGTATGAATTCGAGCGGATAGAAGTGTGCCCAGTCGCCGAGTGAAAAGATCGTCACCAGTCCGACGATCCATGCCGCGATGACTGTGTAGAGAATCGCTCGCGTACGGCCTACATCGAACTTTTCCATGATCCAGAATGCGACGCCTTCACCGCAACCAATACACGAGGACAATGCCGCCGCGAACAACAGGATGAAGAATATGGAGCCAAAGATAATCCCGCCTGGCATCTGGCCGAATGCAACCGGCAAGGTGACGAATGTCAGGCCGGACCCCCCGGAGGGATCAAGTCCGAATGCGAACACCAGCGGAAAAATAGCGAAACCGGCCAACAGGGCCACGCCCGTGTCCGCGAATATGATGCCAACGGCGGATTTTGGTATTGAATAGTCTGCTGGCAGATAAGCGCCAAACGCGATCAAGGCACCCATGCCGATACCGATCGAGAAGAAGGCCTGCCCGATCGCCATCATGACTGTGCGTGCATTGACCTTGGAAAAATCCGGCTCCATCAGAAAAGTGGCGGCCGCTTTCATGTCGCCGCTCACGAAACCGTAGATGACCATTGCGAACAAAGCCACGAACAGGATCGGCATGAGCACTTTTACCGCTTTCTCGATACCACCCTGCACACCCCGTTTCACAATGAGGAAGATAAGAATATGAATAACAGTGTTCCAGAAAATCAGGCGGACGGGGTTCGCCATCAATTCGTCGAACGCCGACAGCGATTCGTCCTTGCTGATTGCATGCAG
>SMWE01000180.1 GCA_004357475.1 Gammaproteobacteria bacterium | reverse complement strand
GTGGAGCCCACCTACATCGATTTTTGCAGCACCGGCAAAATACTCGACATCGTCATCCCAGATATTGATGACACCGCTCGCACCGTCTTCGAGGTTTTCGAATTTCTTCAGTGTCGCCGTCGCCCATCGAACGTCGGTATCCGCGTCGACAGTGCCGATGACAGGGTTGCTTCGCGCATCGATCAGCACAGCCTGGAAAGCGTCAGCACGGTCAATCGCCCGTCGAAACAATCCCGGTGTCGCGATCGCCGATATGGTCAGGGTGCCACCTTCGGCTGAAAGATGGTGTTCGAGCGTCAAGACGACGGCGTGTTTTCCCGAGCGGAGTTTCACACTGTATACGCCGATGCTATCGGCCGATTCAGCGGGCTGCGCCGATGCAAAATCCAGCAATCCATCCGGATCGATGCCCGCCGCACGAACAGCAGACGCGTTGTAAATTGAAATCGGCTCATCGTGACGACCGGTGGTAACGAGCGCCAGGATTTCCGGGTAGGCAACAAACAGCGGCTTGACAAGCCGTTGCTTCGCCTCCGGCTCTATGTAGTCAGCAAACAGCACTTCCGACAACACTCTCGTTGCACTGACGTAACCACCAAGAATTGTGTCCACTTCATTCTTGATATCGCTGGTCACGGACGCACTCAGGTCCCGGACATAGGCCGTCTTGTCCTGGTGGAACAGGTCCGCCATGGTTGCAGTGATAAATCCAACCACCATCATGAGAAATGCCAGCACGGTGATCAGTACTTTCAGTCGGAGTGGAAAAATAAATTTGTTCATAGTCATTTCACTTTGCATTTACTGATATTGATGCGTAATTGAGATTGCCGACCTCATCCATTGCTTTAACAACGATGATGTTTGCTCCGGGTTTCAGCTCCATCAGATAATCGATGCGACCGTTGTCGTGCATCACCGGTGAGTCGTCCACATACAGATGAGCGCCTGCATCGGTCTTGCCACGCAGGCGCCACTCTCCGGCGGCGACTGTTTCCGGCGGCGATTCCAGTTCGAGGCTTGGCGGCACCGTGTCCTGAATCACGCGCAAGCGGCGAACGGTGCTCATCCGGCTTTGCGACCAGCCAACTCGGCTGCGGACATGCCAGTAATAAGTGCCCGGACCGAGTGCGCCATGCCGGAAAGAATTACCGATAACGTCATCGTCCACGACCCGATTCGAAAACGCAGCGTCGCGCGCGATTACGACGTGGTAACGATCGACGTTGGCGACCGCGTCCCAGGTAAAGTCGATCGTCTCCGGCACGTTTCTGTAGGTCACGGTCCCCTGGTCAACAGGGTTCGTGCTCCGTGGTGCAGAGGGCAGATTGCTGACCATCAGTCGCATACCGGAGGCATCGATCGTGACCGACTGATTTTCGTTGATCGTGACGCGCTTGCCGTCGCGGCCCACGATTTCCGCAGAGCCACCGTGTAGGTTTACCGTCGTCGACTGATCGTCGTTGACCGTGATCAGGAATTCGACGTCCCCATCCTGTGCCCTTCGTACCAGCGTCAGGTCACTGCTTGGCAGACGTATACCAAACTCGAACGGAGCATTGTCGTCACTCGTCAATGTGCCTGATAATTCGCCATTGATCATTACCAGCACCGAGCCCTGTTGCGAAATAAATGGATCGGCTGCACGCTTGTCGAATACGATCAGAGAGTTCTGTCCGATCGTGATCTGGCTTCGTTCGTTGACCTTGAGCAGCGCCGTCGACTTTGCGAATGTTTGTACTGCGTCGTTTTGCGTGAACGTATCACCAACATTCGCCTCGCTCCAGGCCAGGGAATGCGCACCTCGCCGCTGTACGCGCCGTTGAATCGTCAGGATTTCTCCGGCGAAGATCTGTGCCACCAAAGAGGAAGTCGAGCCAAACTCGAGATCGACATCGCCGCCTGTGGGCAACAATGCCGTCGACCAGGTCTGGTTGTGTCCAAGCGAGGTGCCTTGCGGAAAGTACACCCTGATCAATACCATCAGGAAAACAAAGAATACGGCGACGGAACCGACAACCAGGCCGAATTCAGACAGCGCAATAAGGACGGCGCGGCGGCGATAGCGGCTACTACGTTTCCTGCGTTCGCTCGTCTGCATGGATTCGTTACCTTTCATCTAATACATCCCCTGCAACCTGAGGAACCATCCGTACTCCGAATAATCACTGTCGAAGCGGAGGTCGCTCGAGAATTCCGTAAAATTGTAGCCGACACCGATGCCGACATGCTCGAATCCGTTCCACATCAGTTCGCCGAGGAAGCCGGACCGTTCGTCCGCTGCCTCCTTCTGTCGCAGCAACCGGTACTCGACGCCAATCGACAGATCCATCGGAACGCGGAAGTTGAGCCGCTGGATGCTCAGCGATGTATTGGTCTCGAATTCGAAAGCGGGATCGAGTTGGGTCAGCTTTCTCCTGAACGCCTGCTTGCCGACCCATTCGATACTGCGGCCTAACTGTAATGACCAGTCGGCGGACAGCAGATCTGAGGTGCTGGTGTCGTAACGCGTGTCGACCTGGCCCGGCGTCGCCTCGCTGTCGAGTCGCGTAAGCTTGACCAGTACATTCCAGCGATCGTGTTCGATCGGACGAATAGCAAGCCCGAGGCTGGCTTCTTCGAAATCGGTCGATTGATCCGGCTGCAGGCGATTATCGGTGTGGCTCCGCCGGTACTCGCCAAGCATCGTGAAACCGGAGGGCAGACGAATCTCGCCATAGTTGAACGACGCGAATTGCGACAAATCCGTCGCACCCTGCTGCCGGCGCCATTCATTGCGCGTGCTGAACTTGATGCCGTGCAGGCTGTAGCTTATGCCCCCGATCAGGGCATTCTGTTCCATCGCGTTGCCTGTTCCGGATTCGAGCACTGTCTGCTCGCCGGACAGGAGCAAGGTCAGTCCTTCGGTAATGCGCCAGTCGCGGCGCATGCCGGCAATGGAGCGCAGGCCACGCTGCTGGCCGCTGTGATCCCACTGGTATTCGGTATACACGGTGCCGCCGGCGCCAAATGGTGCTTCGGCACCGATCAGTGTGCTCTCGGTCGCATCACCCGAATTTGATCCGCCGGGCATGGTTTGTTGCACGTACAGGCGACCGATCGGTGTATCCCAGCTTCCGCCTCCCTGGAACGCTTCGCCGTTCGGGCCGGTAACCAGTCGGCCCGATACTCGCAGGTCTTGGTTCAGCGCATATTCGACTTCCGCCGCCGACTGCGAACCGACATCTCCCGACAGCGTTTCCTGGTGTTCGAGTGAGGTGCTTATCTGGTCAGACCATGTGTACTTTGCGCGCAGCGCGGCGATCGAGGCATCCTGATTCGCGACACTGCTGCTGCGGTCCTGCACTTCAGCTTCGATGGAGATGTGATCCCTCTGGTGACGCCAGTGCAACGAGCTCTGGGTCGACGAGACGCTTGCCCCCGTCTGCATATCATCGATCCGCAACAGGAAGGTATTTCTGTCGTCAAACTTGTAGGTCAGCGCAGCACCAACCTGGCGCTCGCCGCCTTGCGAGAAAGCGCCATTCGATGCGAAGCCATCCGTCAACCGCCGGTAGTAGGCATTGCCCAGTAAACGGTTTGGCCGGCCGAACCACTGGCCTGCATCGAATTCGGTGGCTATCTTATAAGCCTCTCCTTCCTGCAGAGCACCTGTAGTGACAGGCACAAATTGCAGCCCGCCATCATTGCTTCTGAATACGAGTGAATCGCTTCCCGTGGATACCGCGTACTCGGCCACGATGCGCGTACCCTTGAACTTAAGCTCGGCATCGACACCGTGCAGGCTGTATGTGGAGCTTAAGCGGTCATCTTCGATCAACGTCGCGCCGATGCCGAATTTACCCTCGCCGAAGAAATGTTTGAAACGCGCTCCGCTTACGCTGGCTTCCAGGCCATCGACCGGCGTTTCGTAATCCACCTGGATCGTGATCGGGTGTCCCGCGAGGAGGTTCGAGCCAATCAGCGCGCTGTCGTCCAGAACCCTCGACACCGGGCGGCGGAACCAGATGCGGCCTTCGCGGTACTTGATGTCATAGTCCACGTTACGTTGCTGCCTGATTCGTTGCAGTAGCAGGCCCGTGTGCTGATCGTGTACCAGCAGCGAAACCTGCTCACTGCCCTCGACGACGTCGGTGTGACTCAGGAAGTAAAGTGATCCGCCAGTCGCAGCTATCTGGTCACGCACCGGCGCCTGGTCGATCCTGGCGACGAATACCTCGGCTGTGGTTTTTGCGCGGTTGTCGCCGGTTCTCGACTTCGATTCATATTTCGCACGTGCACCGAACAGTGTTCGCTGATACGCGGTCAATTCGGTGTCGGTGAAACTCAACGCATAGTTGCCAACAACGGCATCAAGCTGCTCACCTTTCAGTGCGAGATATAGTTTGCCCTGCGAATCCGTGTCATAGACCAGAGTGCTATCATCACCGTAAACCGGGTACAAGGTATCGGGATCGAGATTGGTGATCAGGCGTTCGTTTTCGATTGCGTCGAGGTCGCTGAACAATTCACTGATTTCATTCTGGCCCGTATCGAAGGCCGCAGTGATCAGGTACTTGCCGAGTATAGTGCCCTTCAGATACAGCGCCACCCGGCCCTCGGTTACCGTTTCACTATCGATCTCTGCACCCGCGGCCGTAAGATTCCCGGTGCGGCGAATCTGGCTGATCTTGCCGTCGGCGAACGCCATGATGAACAACGAGTCGGTTGTATAAGTGACATCGCGCCGAATAACGCCGGTAAACCCATTCGGATCGGTCACTCGGGCAACAATCTCGTTGTTGCCCGGGCGGAGCGGCACGCTTGTAATAAACCTGCCCTCACTATCGACTTCAACCACTACATCATTCAACGCAACACTGTTGCCCGGACTCGTGAAGCCCTGCACGACCAGGTTTTGACTACGCATCGGAATGCCGTCCGGCGGCAACTGCAGTACCAGTTCCGGAATTGGCGCTACCGCGATCACGGGTTCGCCGTCGATGCTGGTCGAAACCGTAAACTGCAGGTTCGCATAGCGAACCAGCCCGCTGGAATTCCTGACGCTCAGTACGTAACGGTTACTGCCTGAGACCAGGCGCAGCGGCAACTCGAAGCTGCCGTCGGCAGCAAGCGGAATCGTCTTGCCATCGATCGCCACGACGTTGCCAGAATCTGTGTGGCCGGCAAGGCGATATGAGTACGTGGCATCATTCGGTTCAGGCCCAGGCGTTACGCGGCGTGGATCATCATCGACAAATGGCTGGAGCTGTGAATCCGCCGGAGCGTCAAGATGCAGGCGCGGCAATTTTACAATCGTCTGGATGCCCTGCCCGATTCTATCGATCATTTGCAGCTCGAGAGTGTCGGTGCCCGCTGCATCCAGAATCTCCGTAAACTGGCCGCTGTTATCCACATCCAACACGATGCCATTCATTGCGACCACCAGTTCGTTGGTTCTCGTTTCATAAAGCCGCGCACGTTCGACTGTCGTCAACTCACCGACAATCTCCACTCTTCGATTAAGTTCGCGTCCGGTGCTCGTCGTGTTGCTCGCAACCGGGCGATCTTCACCGAATCCCTTGACGATGAAACGGTCCGGCGGAAGCTCGAGTTCGCCCACGAGATATTCGAATGCTGCACTGGCTCGCGCTTCGGAGAGCGCCTGGTTGTCAATTCTCGTGCCGGTTGAATCCGTATGACCGTAGATGCGGATCACCTCGTCCGGGTACTGGCGCATGATTTTCGCCGCGTCACTTAACAGCCGCTTCGCCTGACCGGTCAGCTCGCGGGAATTAACAGCGAAGGCGCCGCCCCTGAGTTCAAGCGCGATTGCGGTCGTGCGGTTGACACCAAACATGCTGCGGCGACTCGTGATGCGTTCGTCACCAACTAGCGCTTCCAGTTGATAGAAGTAAACACGGCCCGGTAACAGCAGCTCGCTGATCTCGTCGGTATCGTCCCAACGCAACTCGTCCGGCATTACTCCACTGCCGCGGATGCTCTTGACGTTGTCGTCATCATCACGCCAGATATGCAACGTCCAGTCGTCGACAGGCTGGCCAACGACCTGGCCACCGATCGCGAACCTTAACGGCTCAATCCCGCCGCTTTCACCGATGTGAATGACAGCGTTCGCATCTACATTGGTCAATTCAACATCGCCGTCGGTAAATCTGACTCTAACTCCGTTTACGACGAGGCTCAGATCACCGGCGCTGCCGGTAACCCGGTCTGGAAGTACCTCGGCGGCAGTATCGATTCTCAAGCCGTACACGCCATCGGCTCCGATCGATTCCTTGTCGAAGTCATAGGTGACACCGAAGTTGGCCTTGGCCAACAGTCCGGGCGTCACGTTGAGAACCTGTTTGTCTCTGCCGGTCACGCGCGCGTTGCCGGCGATTGCCGCTACATTCAGCTTGACCATGCGCTGGCCCGGTTCAACCGCCGGGAAGTGAAAGCGTCC
>SMWE01000179.1 GCA_004357475.1 Gammaproteobacteria bacterium | reverse complement strand
TTTCCCAACCTCTGCCCGTACTTTTGCTGTACTGGACGGCCGCGATTGGCGAAGACGGGCAGATACATTTTTACAATGACGTGTACGAGCGGGACCAGAAGATACTGACCGCGCTGGACTCGCCATACCGGGTCAATATTCCGGAATCCTGAGTTTGGAAGGACGCATTAGTAACGAAGCGTGTCAGTTTCTAACGCTTTCAATCCGCTGCAGCCTGCCATCTGCCCTGAAGGTCAGGATCCTGCGCATATTGCCCTGTATGTAGATCCAGGTATTACCTTGCTTCGCATCCGGCTCGCCACATTTTTTCAATACCTCGTACATCCCCGAGCTGTCCTTGCCGCCTCCTCCATGGATCAGGTTCCCGCCACAACGAATTGATCTGTCGGAATACCGTCGCCCGTGAACACCATCAAGAGTCGATGCCATTCGAGGCGGTAGCCAACAGCTCCTATCAGGATGTGATCGATTGGGGAGACATCCGGGTTTCTTGGAGCCGAACCTGGCACGTCGGCGTCGATCCCTGTCTTGAAACACACATTGTGCCGGCTCCATTCCGTCTACTCTGGCTATTCGGCTGCCTGCTGTTGCCGGAACTCCTGCAGGCTGCCGACGCACGGATGCTTTTTGGCCTTGCTGGTCGGTACGAGCAAGCCCAGGGGCCCCAGAAGAGCATACTTGCCGTAATCCGTTGCGATCGATTTGCCAGCGCCAACATTGGATTTCTGTGGGTCGATGAAAGGCCCGCGCAAAATTACGTCGATGTTGTGAGCCAATATCTTTCGCCGCTTGGGCCGTGGCGACAGACGCAGGTCCAGCTGTTCGGCGCGCAGGTCGATTGTGCCTCCACCGACCATTGTCATCTGCGCACTGTCGAGATAAAGCAGATTGATGTCTACGATCCCATTCGCAGCCTGCATGTGACTGATGGCACAGTTCACGATGACATCCTCCCGGCGCTGCAACCAGGGTAATACATCGAAAATTATGCCGGTTTTTGTCAGGGGTATACTCACTTGCGGAATTCGCGCAGCGCTCACAAATGCCGAAAGCTGGCCATTCAGGTTCGCCATGACCTCCCTGACCGAATTCCCGCGGCTCCAGAGATCGAGCGCAAGATCGAAACGCCCCTCATAAATCTCACGCGCGCGTATGTCCTGCAGGAATATGCCAAGGTCGATGTTCTCGATGGTCAGGTCAGCAATGAACTCCGGTGACGTTTGTCGATCGAGCTGGAAGTGGCCGGCAACTGTGGTTTCATTGCGTGCCAATTGCAACGGCTCAATGGTCAGAGAGCCTTCTTGCAACTCGATAGTTGCTTTTTTGACGATCAGATTGCCGCCGGACGAAAGGAGCTCGAGATCGTCCAGCGTCAAGCGCATGTCGAACGCATCGAGGGCCGTCAGGTCGAACGGGTCGTCGGAAAATACACGGTCGCTCGCTATCTGCACGTCGCCAACGGCGTCTTGTTGCACGGCTAACAAGTACGGCCGCAGGTCCAGGACCCCCGACGACACTGCGCCCACTACGGAGAGACGCTCGCCGGTTCGCAAACCAACTGAACCCAATACCAGGCTGTTACCGGAACGAAAAGTAAAGTCATTTAGGTTCAGATCGGGCGCGGATCCGAACAGGTGACCACTTATCTCAAACGCCTCCAGTTTCAGCAGGTCCCAACCGAGGTACGCGCTGAGGCTCGTCAGATCCTCCGCCGCAATCAGCACCGTCAAATCCATGTCGTGAAGATCGGCAACCCTACCGATTCTGCCCGCAAGCTCGAGCCTGACACCCGGCGCGATTCCTTCTAGTTCGATATCCTGAGCGTTCAGGGATTCGGCACTCCCCGCCAAATTCGCCGTTAGCCGATAACTTTGTGTCGGTGGAAAGTTCAAACCGATTGACGCATTGAGCTCGGATAGATCCGCGCCGGCCGCACTGAGCTGCCAGTCTATTCCGTCAAACTCTGCAGCATTGGCCATATCTCCGGAGAGCGTAACTCGATGTTGACCTCGTTCCACGAGTAACTGCATGTCGTTGACGGAAAGTCTGGATACCGGGCCGGTCAGGTTACCCTCGAATTCAAAGTGATCGGTTACAGGCAGTTCGTACTCCGACAGTTCAGGGACCTGGGACAAATCGAGCCCCGACACGGCTACATCGATATCGACGAGTGTCAGGTCTTGCAGATTTCCGACGCTGCCATTCAGCTCGACCGCAATGTCTTTCCGTATGAGGCTTGCCTTTGCCCGGGACGCAGAAAGAGTGGGCCAGGAACCGCGAAGTGTGCCCGACAGTTGAAAAGACCGGGTTTGAGGCAACGTCTCGCCGACGAACTCCGACAAGTCACGCAGATTGCCGCCACGGACATCGAGCGCAACATCGATATTGTCGAACGTCGCGATATCCGCGATCCGACCCGTCCCGGTGAGTGTCTCCCCGTCACGGCTGAGATTGACCTGCGCTTCCGATATTGCGAAAGATGGCCAATCACCCTGAATTTTGCCGGACATGCGATAGGAATCTGTCTGTATCGGCGAAGGAACGCCAAGCAGGAGCGAGAAATCCGACAAATCGCCGCCAACTGCCTCGACAACAAGGTTGAGACCTGCAAGATCATCAATATCGGAAATCTCTCCGACAAACTTTATTTCACTGTCCTGCCAGGCGATTTCAGCGGAAATATCTGACGCCGATATTTCCTCTTCCACAATCGACAACGTCGCCGCAATGGAGAAGTTGTTCGTCTCCGGGATTGTCAGTCCGAACAGGCTCCCCAGGTGGCTCAGGTTGCCGCCGTCAGCCTCCAGCCGCAAACTGAATCCGCCGATCTCGCCCATTTCAATTCGCTCGATGCGGCCGGCCACGTCGACATCGACATCCTCAATGTCAAGGGATAGATCGATTGGAAACGCGTTTCCGGCCAGAATATCTTCCATCGAGCCAAGATGCCCACGAACGGCAATGGCAACGTCATTGTGCCCGGTCAGCAGATCAATCCGAATCCTATCCTGGAATATCGGCGCCTTCACGTCCAGTCGATCGATGTAACCGTCAAACATATCTCGTGTCTGAAGATTTCGGTAAGACAGGCTTAGGTCGTCGAGTTCGATCGAGTGAATCGCAATTTGCCCAGGCACAGTGGTCCCTGACGCGGGCATCCCGGTGAGCCAGTTGGCCCGGCCATCCTCGTCGACAACCAGGTTCAGATGAATGCCCGACAGGGAAGATTCATAAACAAGCACCTCTCCCTTCAACAACGATGCTGCCGCAAAAATTATGCGAAGTTCGTCTGCTTCGAGCAGCGGCTCCGGGCCGCTGACTGCAGGATTACGCAGTACGATGTCATGAAAAACAAATGTTGGGCGCAATGCGTACGGCAACTCGAGGGGACCCCTGATCTGCAGTTCCAGTCCGGTCAGCGCCTGCATGCGTAGCGCGAGTTGCTGTCGAATTAGCTGATGGTCCTGCCGGGACACCATTATGTGCGCCGCCAGCATAACGCCGACCAGGACAAAAATCAGTCCAGCACCAACTTTTAGTACAATCCTGGTTGAGCGGGAAATCACTGATCAATCTCTACCTGGCATAGATGAAGCGCAAACCCCGGCACCAAGAGGTCACTCCATTATCGTTATCTTGCATTTCTGCATTTTACTTCTTGCATCTCGGCGACTTTCGAAGCCTTATAAGCTCATCTTCTGCGCGTTTTTTCGTCTTGTACGGTCCGGCAACGTGTGTGCCGACGGCGGGTTTCTGCCCGCTCCGCAGCACCTCGCACTGTCCGGCAGGTTTCTTGCGTATTTCCCAAGTAGCAGCAACCTGCGCGCTCACCGTTACAGCAAACAAGAACAAGATTGCCGCGAGTATGATTCGCATAATTTCACTCCTTATGTCTAGCGATCCGCAGTGCCGGCACCTGCACGCAGGCAGTATTGTACCGGTAACAAAGCCTGGCAACAGCTTGTAGTATATTGGACTATCGAGGACACCCGATCAAAATAATCTGCCATCAACAATCATCGTTCAATGTTATCAACGTCATTGCCGATTGATGCAAAGACCGAAATGAGGACACGACCATGCTTAGGTTACTCCGTCAACAAACAAGCCAATCATCATCTCAGACATCGACAGCAATTCGACACCATCACTTCCCGGGTTATCTGATGGTTTCGAGTGCGCGTCGATTTGCCTGTAAGGTGGCGGTCGCATCTCTAATATGTGTCGTGACCATAGCCCTCGATATGCGGGCGCCGGTTCTGGCGCAAGATACCGTCATTGATAGACCTCGTATCGGTCTCGCGCTCAGCGGCGGCGGGGCGCGCGGCGCATCTCATATTGGCGTCCTGCGAGTCCTCGAACGAGAGCGCATCCCGATCGACTACATTGCCGGAACGAGCATGGGCGCCATCGTCGGAGGCATGTACGCGTCTGGTATGTCTCCAGAGGAGATCGAAGCACAGCTGGTAGCGGTCGACTGGGACGATGTATTCGCAGACAAGGTTGATCGGGAAGTTCGTTCTTATCGGCGCAAGACAGATGACCGACTCTGGCTGATCGATCGCAAACTCGGATTTAATGATGGAAAGATCGATTTCCCAGCGGGTCTCGTGCAAGGGCAGAAGATCAACCAGCTTCTGATCGGGCTGACACTCCCTGTCACCGATATCGACGATTTCGATGACCTCCCGATTCCGTTTCGTGCCGTCGCCGCGGATATCCAGACTGGTGAAAAAGTGGTGCTTGGTTCCGGCTACCTGCCAAAGGCGATCCGTGCCAGCATGTCGATTCCAGCGATCATGTCCCCTGTCCCGTGGGGAAACCGCAATCTTGTCGATGGCGGTATAGCCAGTAACCTGCCGATCGAGGCAGTGCGCGAGATGGGCGCCGATATCGTTATCGCGGTCGATATCAGCACACCGTTGAGCGAAGAAAACGTCGCAGACAGCCTCTTGTCCGTCGCCGAGCAATTGACCGGCTTCCTGACCCGGAGAAACACCGAGGCGGAGATCGCGACACTTGGTGCGCAAGACATTTTGCTCGTGCCCGATCTCGGCGATATCGGGACTGCTGACTTCGACCGGATGGCCGAAGCGGTTCCGACTGGCGTCGAGTCCGCCGAGGCACATCTGACGGAGTTGCGCAGACTCTCTCTCTCCGAATCCGAATTTGCTGACCATGTCGCAGCGCGCCCAATGCCCGAAAGTGGCCCGCCTGTTATCGAATTCCTCCGAGTCCATAACGAAACCCAGGTTTCAGACGATTTTATTTACGGCAGGCTCCACCTCTCCCAATCCGGGGCACAGATTATCGGACAGCCGCTTGATGTTGAAAAGCTGGAAAAGGGGATTGACGAACTTTATGGACTCGAAATCTTTTCGCTCATTATCTACGAGGTAGTGAAAGAGAACGGCAAGCACGGCCTGCAGATACGGGCACTACCCAGGAGCTGGGGTCCGAATTATCTGCAGCTCGGCATAAAGTGGAATACGAGTTTCAACGGTGAAGGCATTTTCAACTTCTCGGCGAGCCTGCTAAAGACTGAAATGAATGCCTGGAACGGAGAGTGGCGTACAGCGGTGTCGATGGGAGAGGAGCCGGGAATATTGACTGATTTCTTCCAACCGCTCGGCAAGTTCGGTCGCTGGTTCGCAGGTGCTGGAGCTTCTTTGAACCAGTTCAATGTCAACAAATTCGCTGAAGGAACGGTCGATATTGAGGAGCAGGCTCGCATCACACAATTGGCTGCGTCTGCATACGCCGGCCGGGATTTCGGGACCTGGGGCCGTGCTAGCATTAACTATAAATTCGGCGGGGGTGAACGGGAAATCAGGATCGGTGATCCGAGCACACCGGATCAGGATTTCGATATCGGCGAAATGTCAGTGGTACTGGAGGCCGATCGGCTGGACGATCTCTATTTCCCGACTCATGGTCACTTTGCGTCGGCGATATACCGAATAAATCGAACCGGATTAGGCGCCAGCCAGGATTATGATCAGACTTTATTTGCCGCAGTCATCGCGCGATCTCGGGGCAAGAATACATTTTCTTTCGGAGCGGACTATCGAACAACGAACAGCGGGGAGGCGCCGCCCGAAAGCCGCTTCCGGGTGGGCGGCCTGTTCAATCTGTCCGGGTTCGAATTCAATCAACTCAGTGGCCAGCATTACGGCCGCCTGATCGGCCAGGTTCGTCGCAAGTTCTGGGACACTGGGTTCGCCGATGTCTATATCGGCACGAGCCTGGAATACGGCAATGTCTGGGAGAATCGGAGTGACATTGACTTTGGCGACGGGCTCTTCGCGGGCAGCCTATACCTCGGGGCGAATACCGGGATTGGCCCTGTTTTTCTTGGTTACGGCTATGCCGAGGGGGGAACGAGCAGCTTTTACCTGTACGTCGGCGCTTTGCGCAACGATCCGACGCTGCGATAACGAAGGAAATAGTAAGCCTGACTGCGGTCAATATACTGAGTGCTCATCGCAGCACTTCTGCCAGGATCTCATTCACGCGGCTGGCCTGATACGCGAAGAACGGATTGTACCG
>SMWE01000178.1 GCA_004357475.1 Gammaproteobacteria bacterium | reverse complement strand
GCCCTGATCAGGCGATCAGTCAATTATCGAATTAATCGTTGTTGATCGCCCGCTTAGGAAGGGCTCCTGCACTGCAATCGCAGGAGCCCTTCCTATGCGGGCGATCCGGCAAACTACAACTCAATCTCTAATAAGCAATCGCGTAACAATCACGTCGCGGATCCGCAGCGGCGATTCGATTGCCTGTCTCCGGATCCAGCATCACGGCGGTCGCGCATCCAGAAATCCTGAACGGCGGAACGACGTTGACGTCATGACCCCGCTTACGCAGCTCGTTGATAACCTCAGCACCTATGTTCGATTCGATATTGACTCGATTAAAGCCAGTGCTGTGCGGCCAAAATGACTGATAGAAATGTAAGGTCTGAACCCGTGGCCACTCGATTGCCGTATGCAGATTCGGATACCAGTCTTCCTTAAACTCGACGATGTTGAGGAATGTCTGCAGGATCGTCTGTTCCTGGTTATCACCGCCCGGCGTACCAATCGCGAGCAGCGGTTCGTCACCGCGCATTACAATGCTCGGCGTCAGCGTGTAACGCGGGCGAGACCGCGGTCTGAGCTGAGCCGCTTTCGATTTATCGAGCCAGAACTGCTCACCGCGCACGCTCATACCGATCCCGGTATCGCCCAGGATCACCGCACCACCGATCCAGCCGCCGCTCGGCGTGCTGTCAAAGACGTTACCGTCTTTGTCGATGATCGCCACGTGCGATGTGTCCTTCAACGACTCCGGGTAATCGATGAATGCAGCACTCAATTCGGAACGTGCGGTCTCCTCGCCGGCGACCCAGTAGCCCCAGTTATCGACAGATGAGTCGAATGGCAACGGATCACCTGCGATAAATGCCGTTGATGACCATGCCATATCGATTTCCGTTGCCCGCTGCCGGGCGTACGCTTTCGACAACAAGCCCTCGGCCGGGACCTCGACGAAATCCTGGTCCGCGTAATAGGTATCGCGATCCGCATAGGCCAGCTTCAATGCCTCGATCAATACATGCGTGTAGTCAGCGCTGTTGTGACCCATCGAACGCAAGTCGAAGGTTTCAAGGATGTTGAGCACCTGCAACAGCACCGGTCCCTGGCTGTTGAACGGCTGCTTGTAAACGGTGTAGCCACGGTAGTCTGTCCGAGCCGGCGCTTCCACGCGAGCATAAAACTCGGCGAAGTCCGATAACGTAAAACCTGAACCATGCTCGCGCAGGTAGCTGACCATCTCCTCGGCGATATCACCCTTATAAAAACGATCGCGCGCGGCAACGATCGCCGCCTCTCGGCCGGCATCCGCATTCTCGCGTTCAGCCTCGACCATTCGTTCGAGCGTCCTGGCGAGGCCGGGCATCTGAATCGTTTCACCCGCCCGATAAAAAGAACCGTCCGGTTTGAGCCAGAAGCGCCGGTTGTCCGGCCATTCATTAATAAAGTCGATTTCCCGCTCGATGCTGCGTGTGGTACGCCCGCGTAACGGGAAGCCCTGTTCCGCGTACTCGATGGCCCGCACCGCAACTTGCTCAAAGGTCATCGTTCCCCAGCGTTCCAGCACAGTAAGTGCTGCATGCAGCGCACCGGGCACCACCGCCGGGTCCAGTCCCTGCCCCTTGAGGTTCTTGCCAGCGCGCAGATAGTCATCGACGTTGGCGGATGCCGCGGCCCATCCCTGGCCGGTAATGGAGGTAACCTTTCGTTCGCTCTGCGGATAAACAAGGATCAGCGCCTCGCCGCCAATGCCATAAAGATCCTGCTCAACGACCCCGCCAACCAGCAATGCCGCGACGCCGGCATCGAATGCATTGCCGCCCTTCAGCAGAATCTCGAGCGCTGCCGCCGTGGTCAGCGGATGACCGGTGGAGATCCCGGCATTGCGGCCGATGATCGGCGGTCGCAACGGCCCCTGAACAGCCATCGATTGCGGTGACGGTTGCGCATCGACGGCAGGCGGCGCAGCACAGGATGCGAGACCGCCAAGCAGCAGCAACGCAAACAGGACTCGGCTACCGGTCGCGAATTGACTCGATTGCTTATCGTTATTCATTTGCTCCCCCGATTTTGGGTGTGCGAATTATTCTGTTTTGCCAAACGGTATTCGCTTGACCGCTATCTGACCGTTGCTCATCACCAGCAACACGTCCTGCAGAGCCGCAATATCTGTCAACGGATTGGCTGGCACCAGGATCATGTCGGCCTCGAAGCCTGCCGCAATACGACCGGTCTGATCTTCTACCTGCAATAACCCGGCGGAGACAACCGTCGCTGACTGCAACGCCTCGAAATTGCTCATACCCATGCGCACGAAATGCTCGACCTCTATGGAGATGCGGTTGATCGATACGGTGTCGTAATAGTTATCAGCGCCCGTTGCGATCTTCACGCCTTGCCGGTGCGCTTCACGAATCGCCCGCTCGAGTTGCGGCAACATGGACATAGCGCGAAGGCGCAACACATAGTCGAAATGTTCCTCTTTATTCTCGTCTATTGTGACGTAGGTTGGAACGAACCAGGTACCTCTCTCTTTCATTAAACGAATCGTCTCGTCCGACAAATAGGTGCCGTGCTCGATGCTCCTGGCGCCGGCCAACACTGCTGCCCTCGCCCCCGCGTCACCATGGGCATGAATCATGACGGGAAGACCATGACGAGCTGCCGCGTCCACGATGACCCGCAATTGACGCTCGGTGTACACCTGCTGTCGTGGATCCGTTTCCGGCAGACCCGCTCTTTGCGTACCCCGCGTCTTGATGACATCCACACCACGGTCGGCATTGATTTTCACCAGCAGCCGGAAATCTTCGTCGGTATTGACGCCCCCGGCAAGCGCTTTGAGTCGCGGATCAGCGAGCACCGACTCGCCAAGATTGGAGGTTACGAACACACCGGCAGCAACGACATCGGGGCCGGGAATCTTGCCTGCTTTGACCAGCTCGCGAAGTGACACGTCCTGGAAAGCAGGCACACCTGCTGTGCGCACCGTCGTTACGCCGGACACTAACGCCCGCCGCGCCTGTGCCAGGCTATTGATGTGCGTGTGCACGTCGAACATGCCGGGCATCAGGTAATTGCCCTCACAGTCGATAACCTCGTAACCTGAAGGAATCGCAGCACTGCTTTTGGCGATGCGCTCGATTCTTCCATCCTTCACAAATACCGTCACGTTTTCCTGAATACGGTCATCAACGCCGTTGAATAGGTTCGAATTGGTCAGGGCATAGGAGGCACCTTGCGCCATCGCAAACGAAGAAACGCACAGTACCGCCAGCATAATGTGAAATCGCGCAATATTAGTCGTCATTATTTGTCTCGCGAATAGCTTGTCATCGAAACAAATATAACTCGTGCGAGCCTGCGACTCCAAGATACTTTCGCGCGGCCACCATCAATCTGCCAACTCTCCGTCATTCCCGCCGTGACCGCAGAAACCGCCGGGCCTCCCGCATCCAGTCGCGCACGTCGGCCTCACCGACACCTGTCCACTCAAATTACTTATCGACCGAGAGGCGGCGCTGCTTCGTCAGGGTGTGAGCTGCAGACCTTCATCTTTGCACCATTCCTCCAGTGCTTTGGTCTCCTGCTCATCGCTGAACGCGTACCAGGTCTCAAGCTTGTCTTGCCGGTCGAGCAAATCCTTGAACCGCCCATACGCCCCTCTGCGGCGAAATATTCCGCGCACCTGATCATAGTGTTGCGGCATATTTTGTTCCGTGAAATCGAAAACCAGCTGCGACCCGAGATCAAGATATCGCTTGTCGGGTACAGGCACAAATTTGTCCGAGTCCTCAATGTCATCAGGGATTTCCTCTTCTTCATCGAGCATGCCCGGGTCCCCGGAAATCCAGTAGATCTTGCCGGAGTCCCTGCAAACGTAGGCCTCGTTGTCCAGAATATCGCTGGATACCCATTCCATCGCGTTTTCAAGATCGTTACGATTTACAGTCGCCATGGTGAATAAATCCCGATGTGGCCGTTCCTTTATCCCGCTTTATCGGGCAAATCACAATGGCGAAACAAACTATTTGGTTCAGTGCAACGATGGGTGTCCGCCACCCGACCCGCTCAGCACAGCGCGTCTGGCTTTAGTGCAAGCTTGCACAGTCGAGTTGATCTCTTTTTCGGCGATATAGGATAACTTCTGCGCATTGCGTATTGTGTCCCGAAACTCCGCCTCTGCTTCCGGCTCATCGGCAAACTGCACGAATGCCGCGAAAAAGGACCGCAGGTCACCCAGTTTCTGAACCGCCTGATGCGCGGTTTCCGGCAAGTCGATCGCGTCCTCGCCGGCGAACAGCCCCTCGAGAAAGGCCTCGATTTCATGCACACGGGTTTGTGCAAATCGCTTCAATCCCGCGCTATCGGCGGGGGTCCGCATCGTCGTCAGCCGGAACGGCTTGTTCCTGCTTTGATGGTCCGTCAGCCCGTTCCACAATCCCATGACCAGTGCCTGTATCAGTTCATTGGCGTCCTCTTCACTTTCAAACGCCGGCATATCACCGTCCCAAAGCCCCTGCACGACCTGCATCGGACGGGTATCGATTGCCGGGCACGCAATACTGCCAAGAAATCGCGCGCGCACCGCGTGATACGGCATCGGGCAATCGTAACGCTGCAAAATGCGCTTGATGTCCGTGTCTCTGACGATTCCGGGTCGAGGTTTTTTAGTACTCATTGTCCGCCATCGCCTTGATCTCATCATCCAGCCCGGTCATCTCCCAGCGCGCCAGTGAAATCGGAATGCTGTCGATCGCATTCAGCCGATCGAAGAAATCCCTTAAGCGAAACGCCTCGCCGCGTTCCTCGGCCTGCTTGCTGTAATCCGCCAGCGTGCGTTCCAGCAGGTACTTACCAGTGATATAGCTGGTGCCATATCCGGGTTGCCTGAGATAAAGATGTTGCTCGAATATCAGGAGATCCGGTTCGGTCTTCATCCAGCCGCGTGGCGTCCAGTCCATGTGTACGGCGCCGGCCTCCTCCATCGTCATCTGGTTGGCATGCGCATACAAAGATCCGAGGCCACGCGCGGCTCGCTGCGCCAGCATAATCCAGACGAG
>SMWE01000177.1 GCA_004357475.1 Gammaproteobacteria bacterium | reverse complement strand
GTTCCTCTGGCGGTTCATCGGGCGGCATGTCCGGCGGTTCTTCCGGTGGCTCCTCTGGCGGCTCATCAGGTGGCATGTCCGGCGGTTCTTCCGGTGGTTCCTCAGGCGGCTCATCGGGCGGCATGTCCGGTGGTTCCTCAGGCGGCTCATCCGGCGGCATGTCCGGCGGTTCTTCCGGTGGTTCCTCAGGCGGCATGTCCGGTGGTTCATCGGGCGGCGGCATGGAGGGCGGCGGTGCTGGCGGCGGAGGCGGCGGAATCCAGGGCGTAAGCGGCCCGGTGCGCGGTGCAGACGGGCCTGGCGGCCTGTACGGCGAAAGCGAATGTGCAGACACTTACGGCGGAACCGACGGTATCGGCGGTCCGGCCGGCAATTGCCAGGGTCAGGCAGGCGCTGTTGGCCAGTATCCCGGCGAGAGTAGCGCCGAACGCAAGGCCAGGCTGGAAAAAACACTCGAAGAATCGGTGGGTGGTTTCGATGAAGTTCTGGCTGACGAGCAACGTGAAATCTCGACCGTTGGCCGCAACACCGAAGGCTTTGGTGGCTCAGGAGGCGGTGGTGCGGGGTCCGGCCGCGTAGGTCTTGGCAAGCAGGCAACCGGCGGCATCCAGGGTGCTGCGGGCGAGGTTGCAACTGTTGCGCAGCCCCGCGAACCACGCGAAGCATCAATTGGCGAATTGAGCGAAGAGCAGATTCGTGAGCGAACCCCGGAGGATATTCCGGACCTGGTCAGCGAAGACATCGTTGCGAGGCAATTGCGCGAGGCGGCGCTTAGCGAGGATGATCCGGCATTGCGCGAGCGGCTTTGGGAGGAATACCGGCTGTATAATGATCTTTGAGTTGCGGATCGCTGGACCGGGCAGGGACAATCAATCTTGATATGAAAAAAAATAAGCTTTTACTGTTGCTGATCAGTGTCAGTGCGTTCCTGAGCACCGGTTGCACCGTATCAGAAGTCATACACGCAGAGAGAACCGAGCTGGATGTCGCGTCACTGCAAATATCGGAAGCGATGCTGCTCGATGTCGGCATCATGAATTTCGAGGCAGGCGTTCCGGAAAATAACGATGTCGAAAAAACCCGCATTTATCCTGAAGTGCGGATGGCAGAGGCCAGGTATCTTCCTTATCACCTGAAAACCACGTTGCAGGGCACCGGCTTCTGGGGCGCCGTGCGCGTCATTCCGTCGGAGTATGCGTTTACAGATGTCATGCTAAGCGGAGTCATTGAAAAGTCCGACGGTGAGTTCGTCACGATTCGCGTCAAAGCGGAAGATGCGCTGGGCCGTGACTGGTTCGAGCGTTCCTACACGATGCAGACCGGTATTTCCTCATATGCGGAATATCGCGACCGGTCCCAGGATCCGTATCAAAAGGTCTTCAACGATTTTGCCAACGATCTTCGGGCACATGCGTTGACGCTGACGCCCAGGGAAATCTCTCAGATCCGGCAGGCATCTGAGCTCAAGTTTTTCGCGGACATGGCGCCGAATGTCTACCAGGATTACCTGGCAGAGAACGGAGCGGGCGAGGTATCCATCGTGCGGCTACCCGCAGAAAACGATCCGATGGTAGATCGGCTGCGGCAGATACGTGAACGTGATCGCCTGGTCATCGATACCCTGAACGAGCATTACGCAAACTTTTACTATGGGATCGCGCTGCCATACGAGGGCTGGCGCAAGCGGACCCGCGAGCAATCGATCGCTTACCGGCAAGTCAGGCGTTCGGCGGCGATGCGCGCCCTGATTGGCGCGGCCGTGATTGCAGGCTCGGTGCAGTTCGAGCCGAGCACTTCGAGCTACTCTCGTTACCGGGCGCAATCCATTGCTCAATCCGTTGCAATCAGCAAGGGCATGAATACGATCATGAACGCCTTGAGGCAACGATCGGAGGCGAACATTCATCGCGAGGAAATCAAGGAATTATCGGAGTCATTTATTGCGGAAGCTGCGCCGATGGTATTACAGGTACAGGGTGAAACAATGCGGCTCACCGGTACAGCGGAAGCCCAATATGAAAGCTGGCGCAAATTACTCCGCGAGATCTATGAAGCCGAGACCGGCTTTTCTGACGCTATTGAGGTCGGAAATCCCGCCAGATCGACCCAACCAACCGGGTAACTGTCAGACCATCATCTATGCGGGTGCTGAACGAAGGTACGCGGCTGGCGCAAAGATATACGCTGATACGCCGGCTCGGCGCGGGTGGAATGGCGGAAACCTGGCTGGCCAGCGATCGCCAGACTGCTTCCCGGGTTGCGCTCAAATTCCTCGCCGCCGCTTACACCGGGAACGCGGCATACCGGGACCTGCTGCACAGGGAATGGCGCATCGGCAGCAACCTGACGCACGCACATATCGTGCGCGTCTTTGAATTTCACGACGATCCCGATGGTGCTTATTACAGCCTTCAGTTCGTCGGCGATGTTGATCTGGGCGCCCTGTGTGGCAAAAACCCCGATGAAGTGCTGCGGCCGGTTGGTCTGATCGCGGATGCGCTGCGTTACGCGCACGCCAAGGGTGTCGTGCACCGCGACATCAAAACCGCAAACATATTGCTCGATGGCAGCGGTGCGCCCTACCTGATTGATTTTGGTATTGCGGCGCTCCCGGCTGAGGGTGACGGGGCTGGCGGCGCTACCAGAATCAGCGCAAGCCCGCAGCAGATTGCCGGCGAAGCGCCGCAATCTGCGGACGACATTTACGCGCTGGGCGTTCTGATGCACGAATTGCTGACAGGTTCGCCGCCATCTGCCGGCGATCCCATCAGTTTGACCTTGCCTGATGGCAGCGCGGCGCCCACATCGATCAGTGCCTTGATCAACGACATGCTCGCCAGTGATGCTGCGGCCCGTCCGTCGGCAAAAGAAGTTGCGAAACGGCTCAATGATGCCGGCTTTGCCGCGGGACCGGCGCCCAGGCGTTATCTCGGCGATGCACCGGTCATGCAACACGATGTACCAGAATCCATTCAGCCGGTTCGACGTGAACACCGGCCGGCGGTTGATCAGGCCGCAGCGCAAAAGGTTTCCAGTGGTGTATCGCCGAAATTCCTGTTGGGCAGCCTTGCGGCGGCGCTGGCAATTCTCCTGGTTGTCATTTTCATGTTGCCGTCGATCGTCAATCAGAAACCTGCTGAGACGGCCGCCGAAAACTCCCCCGGCGAGCAAGCAGGTGTGACTGATCCGGAAGCCGGGGACGAAGCGGGACCGGCGGCAGCACCGCGATCGTCAACAGTTCCCGGCAGCGGGGACACCTCGTTTAACGAGAGCACCAGCAGGAATTCCGGCAGCGAAGGTGCACGTGTCAAAGCGGCTACCGATGCGGCGCTCGGCACCCTGTTATCCAGGCTCGAGCGCTTGCGGTACAGGGCCATTGACCGATGGGGCGGCCAGCCCTATCTCGACGCAGTCGATATGTATGCGCAGGGTGACGCTAACTACCTCAGCAGGAATTATGCACTGGCGGGAGAGCGCTATCGAGAGGCAACGCGCATGCTTGATCCGTTCTTCGATCGCATCGACGAAGTCTTCGCGGAAACGCTGGCCGCGGCCAAAGAAGCGTTTGCGGCGGAGGATCCCTCCGAGGCAATCCGGCTTTTCGATCTCGCGGCTGCAATTACACCCGGACATCGCGAGGCCGAAGCGGGCCTTAAACGCGCGCTTAGTCTCGAATCTGTGCTGAACCTGATCGCCCAGGGCGCGCAATTCGAAAAAGATCTTGAACTCGATGCAGCGAAACTGGCGTTTGAGAAAGCACTTGAGTTTGATGTGCTCTGGGAACCGGCGGCAGCAGGGCTTGAGCGGGTGCGTATTGCCATTAAACAGATGTCGTTCGACATGCGCATGACTGAGGGTCTCGATGCGCTGGCGGCTGCCGACTTCGCGAGCGCGCGGGCAGCGTTTAACGCGGCCAGGATTCTGGATCCGGCATCGAGGCAGCCCGCGGATGGATTACTGCAGGTTGATCAGGGCATCAGACTCGCTAACATCCAGCGACTGGAGCGGGAGGTCATTGCGCTGGACGAGGACGAGCAGTGGGAAGCAGCAGTCGCCGTATACAAGGAGATTCTGGGCATAGATTCCGATCTGCAATTTGCGAAACAAGGACTGGCGAACGCGACTTCGCGATCCACGTTGCACAAACGGCTGCAGGCCCTGATCGACGACCCTGATACGCTGAGCGATCAGGTGAACATGCGGACTGCGACCCGGCTGCTTCTGGACGTTGCTCGCATAACGCCTAAGGGGCCGCGCCTCGAAGACCAGAAAATTGAATTGTCGCGACTCCTGAAACGGGCCGCGACGCCGCTTAAGGTTCAGTTGATTTCAGACAATGTGACGGAGGTTGCAATATTCAGGGTGGGGCGATTCGGAACCTTCAGCGCGAGAGAACTCGAATTGCGTCCCGGGGTGTATGTTGCGGTTGGCAATCGCCCAGGGTACCGGGATGTGCGGCTCGAATTCCGCGTCGCGCCGGAGATTGAAATGAAGCCGATCGTCATTCAATGCGAGGAGCAGATTTGAAAATCACCTCTGTCATCATCAGGGACAGTGAAGGTGAGCGGAGACTGGATATCGAGCAGTTGCCACTGCGTCTCGGTACCGGCACCGATTGCGAAATTCGCTTGCCTGGACCGGGTAGCGGTGCCGTCGCATTGCTGGATGAGCTGGATGGTGAGCCTTTCATACAGCCCGTAGGTCGCGGCGCCTCGATGCAAATCAATGGCGAGGAGTTGCGTACTTCCCGCAAGTTGGTGAGTGGCGATGAGCTCGAGTTTTTCGGCACCAGGATTGTCGTTGGTGAGCAGGATGAAGCGATATCGTTGCACATCCGGCTTGAAGACTCGACCTACGTAACCACGCCTCCGGAGTTACCCGATTCTTCGGGGCAGATCGCCAGCGAGACTATCGCGCCGACCGCATTTCAGCGTGCCAGCGGAACATCAGCGATTGATATCGAACCAAGTGGTGACCGGTGGCGGATCGCTGTCGGCGCTGCGATCGTGATACTTGTCTTGATTTCATCGTTGTTGTTTACGTCAAAGTCGATTCAGTTCGACGTTCAACCCGGCGATCCGGACAGCCTGTCCCTGGAGGGCGGCTGGTTCAATCTTCCGTTCGGCGACCGTATTCTGATGCGGCCCGGAACATACACGGTGCATGTCAGCAAGCAAGGCTATTATGATGTCGCACTGGATTTCGAAGTTGATGACGCACCCAGCCGGACTGTCCTGATCGAGCTGCGCAGGCTGCCAGGGCAGCTGACGATAACCACCGATCCGGCCGTAGATGCTATTGTTACTGTGGATGACGCCAGGGTTGGCCGGGCGCCGTATGGCCCGCTGGAACTCGAGCCGGGAACTCATATCGTTACCGTGACCGCCGAGCGATTCCTGCCTTATGCAGAGCGTCTGCAGGTACCAGGCCTGGGCAAGGTTCAGCAACTTGAGGTGCAGCTGGTGCCGCAGTGGGCCAATGTCGAGATCTCCTCGAACCCGCCCGGTGCAGCCGTATTTCAGGGCACGACGCAAATCGGTCAAACGCCGATGCGCCTGGAACTGCTGGAGGGCAGCCACTCGCTGAGCCTTATCCTCGACGGCTTCAAAGCCTGGGACGGCACACTCGAAACCCTCGCCAATGAAGACCAGGTGTTGCCGACCGTGCAGCTCGAACCTGCCAATGCAAAGTTGCGGGTCAATTCCATTCCGCGCGGCGCCAACGTCACAGTAAATGGCCGTTATCGCGGGCAGTCGCCGGTAACGATCGCCCTGTCACCCGGCGTCAATTACGAAATAGGTCTTTCAAAAGCCGGCTACGGCACGACGGTCCGCAGGATACGACTCGAAGCCGCTGCCTCGGAAGAGATTACGATTGACCTTGCTGCGCGTGTTGGTGAGGTCACGGTCGCGGCGTTGCCGGGCGACGCGACAATTTATGTTGATGGCCGTGCGCGTGGCACCGGGACCGTGACTTTGAACCTGTCGTCCGCACCACACCGCCTTGAAGTGAAACGCGACGGCTATCAGACCTTCAGTCGCAGCATCACGCCGCGACCGGGGTATCCGCAAAATATCTCGGTTCGGCTTAAGTCCGATGCGGAAGTCGAGGCACAGAGTACCGCGAGCACGATCACAAGTTCACAGGGGCAGGTATTGAGGCGTGTCGAGGCCGGTGGCTTTACAATGGGCACGTCACGCGCGGAGCAGGGCCGGCGCGCAAATGAGGTAATGGTGCCTGTTTTGCTGACCAGGCCTTTCTATATCGGTACTAAAGAAGTGACCAACCGCGAGTTCCGGAGGTTTCGGCAAAATCACGATTCCCGCGGCGACCTGCACCTGTCGCTCGCCGGCGATCTGAATCCTGTTGTCAACATCACCTGGGATGAAGCCGTTGAGTACACTAACTGGTTGAGTACCCAGGAGGGCCTTGACCTCGCGTACAAGAAAGTATTCGAAAGATGGCAGCCGGTAGAGCCAACGCCGAACGGTTATCGTCTGCCCACCGAAGCCGAATGGGTCTGGGCAATCCGCTACCAGGGTCGCGCAAGCGCAGCGACTTTTCCCTGGGGCGGCAGGATGCCACCGCGCCGGGACAGCGGTAACTACGCCGGAAAATCAGCCAATGCGCTCGTGCCCTCGATACTCCCCGGCTATGACGATGGCTACTCTTCAACGGCGCCGGTCGGTACTTTCGCTGCGAACGCGCTCGGCATCTATGACGGTGGCGGCAACGCTGCTGAATGGGTGCAGGATTACTATTCTGTACCTACGCCGGGGCGAAAGGAGCCGAAAAGCGATCCGCAAGGACCGCAGCGGGGCGCGAATCGCGTCATCAGGGGGTCGAGCTGGATGCACGCGGGAATCATGGAGCTTAGAATGGGCTATCGTGACTTCGGCAATCGCGGCCGTCCGGATGTTGGATTCCGTATTGCCAGAAATATACAGTGATAATATTGAGATATTTCAGCCAGGTGTGGGTCCAACAGGACAGGAATCACGAACCGCGAATACTATGCCAAAATCCCTGATAATCCTGCTCCTGGCGCTGTTTCTATCTGGTCCCGCGTGGCCGCAGGAAGACGCATCCGGCAGCGAAGCTGCGGAGCCGGTGACCACCGAGCCGGAACAGACCGACGAAGCGGATGACATTGTCGATCCTGACTTTGACGATTCAGACCTCGACGAGCAGACCTACGAGGAGGATGACGATGATTTCGTGCCGTCGGAAGAAATTCCTGCCGACGAGCCGATCGCGTTTCCGTCAAATATCTGATTTGCCATCGATGATTCAATTACCATCGGATTTTCAGTCTGAGAGTCTTAATATATGAAGAAAAAAAACATCCCGGTCGAGTTTGTGTTCCAGCTCTTTGCGCTGATTATCGCGATTATCGTTGTGCACGCGTTTTACGTGTCGATCGTACGGCCGAATGCCGCAGAAGCGATCGCAGTGCAGGCGATCGAACGCGAAGCAAACCCGGACTACGTGATGGAAAGGTCGACCTGGGTTCTGATCAAGGATATGGAGCAGGAGGCGTGTTTTGTGCTGATGTTCTGGGCGCTGGCAATCATGGGATACAAGACCAAGACGATCCTCGATGAGCGGGCGCTGCTCGATGTTGATTTGATCCCCATTGCCGAGGGCATGCGGATCTTGCCCGAGGATACGCGCGAGTTTGCACGCCAGGTACAGGCGCTCCCCGATGCAGGGCAGAAAATGTTGCTTCCCCGCACATTACTGAACGCGCTCCGCCGCTTCAGCACGACGCGCAATATCCAGGACGTATCAACCAGTTCGAACACGATTCTTGAGTCCGAAGCAGACCGCCTCGAGTCGGAACTCTCGATGATTCGTTATATTTCCTGGGCTATCCCGTCGATCGGTTTTATCGGCACCGTACGCGGTATTGGTGAAGCGCTTGCCCAGGCGGATAAAGCGGTGAAGGGCGATATTACCGGCGTAACCCAGAGCCTGGGCGTTGCCTTTAACTCGACCTTTATTGCGTTGCTGATCAGTATTTTCCTGATGTTCCTGGTTTACCAGTTGCAGCTGCTGCAGGAGCGCCTGGTCTTTGACAGCCAGATTTACATTGATGACAAGCTGATTCGTCACATGAAATCCGACTAGCACGGACTGGATCCCCGAAGTGACTCGTCTCGCGATACATATTAACGACGCCGGCATCACGCTTCTAAACAAGGATCAGATTGTCTACCGCGAGCCGGGATTCGCGATGCTGGGCGACGACAAGCTGACGATCGGCAACGAGGCGTTTTCAAGAGCCCGCATGGATCCGCGTCGCATTCAGCATCGATTCTGGTCGGAACTCGTCACGGAGCCGCTCGGCGATTCACGTTTTGCCCATCTAAGTGCCGCGGATCTTGTCAGCCGGCAACTCGAACAATTGTGGCGAGCCGGCGGTTCTGGTGTCAGTGAAGTGTATGTTGCAGTGCCCTCATATATGAATTCGCAGCACCTGGCCCTGTTCCTTGGCATTGCCGGCGAGCTCAAGATGCCGGTCGTAGCGATGGTCGATGCAGCGGTCGCAGCCACTCGACGCGAATATCGCAATGCGGTGCCCGTGCACATCGACATGAGCCTGCACACCACGACACTCACGAGACTGACGCAGCAAGGCGCGGTGCAATCGGAGCGATCCGAGGTGCTCGATTCCTGTGGCATCTACGCGTTGTACGATTGCTGGCTGAACACGATT
>SMWE01000176.1 GCA_004357475.1 Gammaproteobacteria bacterium | reverse complement strand
TGTTATCCCGGAGCCAGTCGAGCATTTCACGGATGCTCCCACTGGCGAGCGCGATCGTCGTGTCTGCCGCGCCGTAGTAGACATTCAGAGTGTCGTCGTCATCCTCGATGACGTATCCACACGGAAACACGACGTCGCCCACGTCACCCGTACGCTCGTAAGTAGTCTCGGGGCCCATTATCCACTTGGTCGAACGCTGCAGGCAGTGCGTCGGATCATCGAGGTCGAACAGGGCAAGCCCGAGCCGGTATAGGCAGCCGGCAGGTGTGACGCGCACCCCGTGGTAGAACATCAACCAACCTTGGGAAGTTTCTACCAGAGGCATTGATAGACCAATCTTGTTAGCGTCCCACCAGGCACCACGTCTTGCGCTGAGGACCAGCTTGTGATCGCCCCAGTGCCTCAGATCTGGCGAGTATGACATCCAGATGTGTGCCTGACCCTGAGCAGGTGCGGGTCGATGAATCAACACCCAACGGCCCTTGATCTTTCGCGGGAGCAGCGCGGCATTCTTGTTTTCCGCTGGCATGATGTTGCCGAGTCGCTCGAAGTGCCTGAAATCTTCGGTCAGCGCAAGCGAAACTCCGGGCCCACGCTGGGAATAACAGGTGTAGGTGACTGCGTAGGATTCACGTTCGGGCAACCAAACGATACGCGGGTCCTCGATGCCCCAATATTCCTCAGGAAAGCGCTCCGGGTCTGCCATTAAGGTCGGCTGGGGATCGACACGCCATCCATCAATGCCATTGTCTGAACGAGCTGCACATAAGTGTGAGATGCCGGTGCAGTCCTCCACTCGGCAGAGCAGCAAGGTTTCACCTGACCTCAGCCGGATCGCCCCCGGGTTGAAAACAGTATTGACGAAATAGGGCCAATCGTAGGCCGACAAAAGTGGATTGTTGGCGTGTCGGTTGAGCAACCGTCGCCGTGGGTCGCTTTCCCGCATTGAGTCTATCCTCGACAGCGCTAAGGTTTTGCAGCTTGATGATACCTGTTTCCCCTCAAAAATTCGTCCACCTGGATAGCCGTCGTTGAGATCCGCACCCATTTGACGTTGTTTGTATAACTGGAGCTGAGTCAATACAGTTTGGGCCATCCTTGGCCCTGAGTGACTCCTGATTAGTCTTTTTGGCCTTCCGCTATTTCTTCTCGCCACAGACTGTAATGCTCTCTGGCGATCTCTTTAGCGTCATCAATCATCCGGGTCAGGAGATAGCCAGTTGCGTTGATTTGCCCAATGAAAATACGGTCACTGTCCGCCGCAGCAAGAAGTGCGGCGATAGCGTATATCTCGCTGAGTTTTTCATCCACGTCTTCATGGATATCGCGGTGATCTCGCGAGTGCTTTTGATCCTCTAGCGGAATTACTTTACTCATGACGAACCTCCCGCATCAATTCGCTCGTCTCCGATGGAAGCCAGTACTGGTTCATGTTTGCCAGGATCGGGATCTTGGTCTCTGGGCTCCATCGTACTTAGCAGCTCGTTGACGACTGACAAGGAAGGTTGAACAAGACGGACGAACAGCGCGCCAAGATCGTCTAGCTCCAGCTCCGCAACTGAATTATCCTCGCCAAAGCCTTTGAGCAGGTGAGCCACAGCAAGTGCCTGGTACAGTGATGCCGAGGCATCTGCTACTGCGTCATGCGAATACGGGAAGCTCATGATGCGCCTCCCTTGAGATCGAAATAGGCAATGAACAGATTCGTGTGCTCTGTGTTGTGCCTGTCCAGTTGTCGACGGGCCTTGTTAATACGCTTCTCGATTAGGTCAACAATGCTACCCGCCGTAAAACACTCGTCGATGTGAGTTTCACCCAAATAGCCCTGAAGAGTTTCGGCAAGGTCGCGCGCCACGAACAGGTTGGATTCCGCTTTCCTCAATTGCTTCTGGTGCTTCCTGGCTGCGTCGTAGGCCGCGTTGTAATCCTCATCCTCGATCCGGTCGCGGCTGATTGCCCGTGGTATCTCGAAGTTGTTCTCTATTGCTTCACTCATGATCTATCCCCTATTGGTGAAACCAGCAGGCACAAAAAAAGCACGACCACCCGTTAGGGCAATCGTGCCTTTTTATTCTGATAGCATCGCTGTCAGCCATCGTCAGCACCTTTTTGCTGGCTTTGGTTAGAGCCTCAGGGGTGATGATGCACCTCTGGGGCTCGCCTATTTATAGCACAAACGAGTAGGAGAGAATGGCAGTCAGGAGTCAATCGTCTTGCCGGGCCAGTACGTGGTGAACACCACTACTGGCCCACTTTTGAAATGAAACTAGAAGCAGATAAAACGTTGTACTTCTATAACATCCTGTTTTTAGCTAAGAATCTGGCTCCTCGGGCCGGACTCGAACCAGCGACCAATTGATTAACAGTCAACCGCTCTACCAACTGAGCTACCGAGGAATTGTGGTCTGACGATGCTCGACAGGCGCGGCATTCTGATTCAGCCCAATTCTCAAGTCAAGCGTCGCATCAGCGCCAGCCGGACGGTATTTTACACCAATGCTGCGGTAATTCTGGCGACCGCTTTCTCGAGTTTCCCGATGGAGCAGGCGAAGGAGAGACGGACATATCCCGGGGCGCCAAACGCGGTGCCAGGGACCAGGACGACGTCTGCTTCATTCAGGAGCAGTTGCACGAGGTCGGCGTCGCCGGTCATCCCCTTGGCCTTTAGGGCGCTGGTGACACGTGGAAATGCGTAAAAGGCGCCTTGTCCTGCGCGGCACTCGAAGCCGGGGATCTCGTTAAGGGCCTTGACCAGGTAGTCACTCCTGGCTTCGTAGGCTGCAACCATCTCTCTTATGCAGGACTGATCGCCGTCCAGGGCCGCTGTGGCCGCGACCTGGGAGATGCTGCACGGATTCGAGGTGATCTGGCTCTGCATGGTCTTCATCGCCTTGATGACTTCTCCTGGGCCGCCGGCATAGCCGATTCGCCAGCCAGTCATCGCATAGCACTTCGAGACGCCGTTGATCGTGACAACCTGGTCGATCAGTTCGGGACAGGCGGTCGCCATACTGCAAAAAGGGGCTTCGGCCCAATGAATGTGTTCGTAAATATCGTCGGCGAGGACCACGATCTGCGGATGTTTTGTGAGCACTTCCCCGAGTGCGGCGAGTTCCTCGCGCGAGTAACAGCTGCCTGAAGGATTGGAGGGACTGTTCAGGAACAGCACGCGGGTCTTGCCACTGATGGCGTCGTCAAGTTGCTCCGGCGTGACTTTAAAGTCGTTGTCGATACCGGTTTCGATGATGACCGGGACGCCTTCGGCCACGCGCACCATGTCCGGATAGGACACCCAGTAGGGCGCCGGGATAATAGCCTCGTCGCCGCGGCTCAGGATTCCCATGCAGGCGTTGAATAATGTGTGCTTTGCGCCACAGGAGACCAGGATCTGATCCGGTGCAAACTTAAGTCCGTTATCACGCTCAAACTTCCGCTGGATGGCCGCTTTGAGCTGGCTGGTACCGTCGATGGCCGTGTACCTGGTTTGTCCTTCCCTGATGGCCTCGATCGCTGCCTGCCTGATGTGCTCAGGTGTGTCGAAGTCGGGTTCCCCGGCACCGAGACTGATCACGTCGCGTCCGGCTTCACGCAGCTCCGCCGCCAGCCCAAGAACGGCACTGGTGGCAGAGGGCATGACGCGGTCCATCCTTTCTGAAACTGATAAACTCACTCGATTGCCTCCCGAAAACGCATGCGCATGGTACGTCAAGCAACCAATCTGCCCAAGAAAACTTTAGCGGACGATCGTGACCGCCTGACGCTGGTGTCGAAATTCAATCCGGCTGGTGACCAGGAGGCTGCTATAGCCGGCCTGGTCGAGGGACTGAACGATGGACTTGCCCGTCAAACACTGCTCGGCGTTACTGGTTCCGGCAAGACGTTTACGTTGGCCAATGTCATCCAGGAAACGCAGCGTCCCGCTATCGTGCTGGCCCCCAACAAGACATTGGCGGCACAACTCTACGGGGAGATGCGTGAATTTTTCCCGCGTAACTCCGTGGAGTATTTCGTTTCCTACTACGACTACTACCAGCCGGAGGCCTACGTTCCGAGTTCCGACACTTATATAGAGAAAGACGCATCGATTAACCAGCACATCGAGCAGATGCGCTTGTCGGCCACCAAAGCGCTGATTGAACGTTCGGACGCAATCATTGTTGCCACCGTGTCGTCGATTTACGGGTTGGGTGATCCGGAATCCTATTTCAGCATGATATTGCACCTCGTTCGCGGCGACCGGATTGATCAGCGGACGATTCTTCGGCGGCTGACCGAGATGCAGTACAAACGGAACGAACTCGATCTCTCGCAGGGCAATTACCGGGTCCGTGGCGACGTTATCGATGTATTTCCGGCCGAAGCCGAGCGCGATGCTGTGCGCATAGAGTTGTTCGACGATGAGATTGAGTCGCTTGCCTATTTTGATCCATTAACGGGCGAGGTCGTGCGGCGGGTGCCGCGCCTGACCATTTTCCCGAAGACCCATTACGTCACGCCACGGGAGACGCTTCTGGCAGCGGTGGACGAGATCAAAATCGAGTTGAAAGATCGTTTGGAGATACTCAGAAAAAATAATAAACTCCTTGAAGCTCAAAGACTTGAACAACGAACTTTATTTGATTTAGAGATGATCAGAGAGCTCGGTTACTGCCAGGGAATCGAGAACTACTCGCGCTATTTGTCGGGCCGCAAGGAGGGTGAACCGCCGCCTTGCCTGTTCGATTACGTGCCGGACAACGCAATCCTGATTATCGACGAAAGCCATGTCACCGTGCCGCAACTCGGCGGTATGTACCGTGGCGACCGGTCGCGCAAGGAAACCCTTGTCGAATACGGCTTCCGGCTGCCGTCCGCGCTGGATAACCGGCCGCTACGCTTCGACGAATTCGAACTGATTTCTCCACAGACCATATTCGTGTCGGCAACACCGGGTGATTACGAGGGTGAGCATTCCGACAAAACGGTCGAACAACTGGTCCGGCCGACAGGGCTGGTGGATCCGGCTATCGAGGTGCGGCCAGCCAGGACCCAGGTTGATGATGTGTTGTCCGAGATTCGGCGGCGGGTAGCCGTCGAAGAACGCGTTCTGATTACGACCCTGACCAAGCGCATGGCCGAGGATCTGACGGACTATCTCGGAGAGCACGGTGTTCGAGTGCGGTATTTGCACTCTGATATCGGCACTGTCGAACGAACCGAAATTATTCGTGATTTGCGGCTTGGAGTGTTCGATGTGCTGGTGGGCATCAATCTCCTGCGAGAAGGACTTGATATGCCCGAGGTATCGCTGGTCGCGATTCTTGATGCTGACAAAGAGGGCTTCCTGCGCTCCGAGCGGTCGATTATTCAGACCGTCGGTCGTGCCTCCCGAAATTTGCATGGCACGGCGCTGCTGTATGCCGACAAGATGACGGGTTCGATGAAACGTGCCATCGACGAGACCAGCCGCCGTCGGGAACACCAGCTTCAGTACAACCAGAAACATGACATTACGCCTGCCACGATCGTCAAGCAGGTTACCGACATCATGGAAGCGGCATACCCGGTGCCCGGCCGTGGCCGGCGGCGAATCGCCGAGGACGCGACGCTGTATGAATCCATGACGCCGGAGCAGTTATTGAGAAAGGCGCAGAAGCTCGAGAAGAAGATGTTGAGGCATGCCCGAGACCTGGAATTTGAGGAGGCGGCCAGGCTCAGGGACCAGATCCAGGAGATGCGCAAGGTCGGACTGGGCTTGAGCGACAGACTGGCCGGATAGGCGCAATTACGTGCGAGCCTAAAAAAAGAATGCAGGAGCGGATTTATCCGCGAACCTGGGAGGTTGAGTCATTCGCGGCCCAGGCCACGCCTGCAGCTCGCACAATTCGCTGCTGCAATATGTATTGCACATCCCAGGGGCCTTGAGTATCTTTGTCGCCGGTTTTGGGGCGATTAGCTCAGGGGTAGAGCGCCACGTTGACATCGTGGAGGTCGGTGGTTCGAAACCACCATCGCCCACCACCCGGACATAGCCAATTAGTGTGAACATTCTTGCGAATCAGGCATTTCCGGGCTTGTGTCTCGGCGTTTCCAGCTATAAAATTCGCGTCCCGCAGTGGTGGACAGGCCTGAATCCGGCCGTCTGCGCTGCGGTTATTGTTTTCGCCAGGAGGAATGAAGTATCGCAGCATCAAAGCGCATCAGGCGCAACGAAGAGATAGTTGCAGTGGAAGTAAGGGTAATTGATGCCGGCGGGGAGCAGGCGGGTGTGATGCCTCTGGAGGCAGCGCTTGGAATCGCCCGGGATGATGGTCTTGACCTCGTTGAGGTCTCGCCGATGGCGGACCCCCCCGTGTGCCGCGTGATGGACTTCGGAAAATACCTGTTTGAGCTGAATAAGAAAGCACAGTCTTCAAAGCGAAAACAAAAGCAGGTGCACGTTAAAGAGATTAAGTTTCGTCCGGGAACAGACGAAGGCGACTACCAGATTAAACTGCGGAAGCTGAAGGAATTCCTGGAGATTGGTGACAAGACCAAGGTTACGCTGAGATTCAGAGGCCGGGAAATGGCGCATCAGGAATTGGGTGCACAACTGCTGGCCAGGGTCAGGAAAGACCTTGATGAGCTTGCTATCGTTGAGCAGATGCCGCAACTTGAAGGGCGGCAGATGATCATGGTGTTGGCGCCAAAGAAAAAGTGAGTAATGGCTTGGCCCGAAACGGCAAAAGCTAATACCCGCCTGTAGCGGCAAGCAATGGCTTGTACGTCGCAAGGCTAGAAAAGACGGAGTTGAAAATGCCTAAGATGAAAACCAACCGGGGCGCAGCCAAGCGCTTCCGCCGGACGGGCAAGGGCGGCTATAAGCGAGCCCAGTCCCATCTCAATCACATTCTCACCAAGAAGAAGTCGAAGCGTAAACGCAAGTTGGGCCTGACACTGCAAGTGGCAAATGCCGACGTCAAGTCCGTGAAGCGCATGCTTCCCTACAGTTGAGCGGAGATTGAGACATGGCAAGAGTAAAACGCGGCGTTGTCGCCAAAGCGCGTCATAAGAAAATTCTCGGCAAAGCCAAGGGCTATTACGGTGCTCGCAGCAAACTATTCAAAACGGCAAAACAGGCTGTCATCAAAGCAGGCCAGTATGCCTATCGGGATCGTCGGCAACGCAAACGTCAGTTTCGTGCGTTGTGGATCACGCGCATTAATGCGGCGGCAAGATTGCACGACTTGTCCTATAGCCGGCTAATCAATGGCATGAATCGCGCGGAGATTGAAGTCGACCGCAAGGTTCTTGCAGATATCGCTGTGCACGATCCTGAAGCTTTCGGCGCGATTGCCGCACAGGCAAAAGCGGCGCTGGCAGACGGCTGATTCGGTACCGATGCCGCAGGCATCGCTGAACCCGGTCCCTCTAATGCAGGCATTGAGCGAGCTCGTAGCGCAGGCGGAATCCGCGATCGATTCCGCCACTGACTTGGGTGCGCTCGATGCAGTCAGGGTACGTTACCTGGGCAAGAACGCCGAACTCACGGCCCGGCTCAAGAACCTGAGCAAGTTGCCGGCGACACAACGTCCGGCTGTCGGCCAGGAAATCAACGAGGCCAAAAAGTCACTGCAACAATCGCTTAATGCGAAACGCAGTGCGCTCGAGAGTGAGGTGCGCGCGTACAAGCTCGCCGTCGACAAAGTGGACGTATCGTTGCCGGGACGAGGGTTATCACTGGGTGGCCGGCATCCGGTGTCGCGCGCGGCGTTTCGTATCGAAAAGATTTTTCGGGATGCCGGGTTCGGCATCAGAACCGGGCCTGAGATCGAGGACGATTTTCACAATTTCACGGCGCTGAATATTCCCGAGAATCATCCGGCCCGTGCGATGCACGATACGTTCTACTTTCCGGGCGGCAAGCTGCTGCGGACTCATACATCACCTGTGCAAATCCGGTCGATGGTGGAAGAGGGCGTGCCGATCCGCATTATTGCAGCGGGCCGCGTGTATCGCTGCGACTCCGATCAGACACACACGCCGATGTTTCACCAGGTCGAAGGCCTCGTTATCGACAGGGGCATCAGTTTCGCTAATTTGAAGGCAGTGCTGCACCAGTTCGTCGAAAACTATTTTGAGCGAAAGGCGGCGCTGAGATTTCGCGCATCCTATTTTCCGTTCACAGAGCCATCTGCCGAGGTCGACGTCGAGTGGGAAGAGGGCAAATGGCTCGAGATTCTCGGTTGCGGCATGGTGCATCCGAATGTCCTGGAAAATGCCGGCGTCGATCCTGAAGAATTCACCGGCTATGCATTCGGTATGGGCATAGATCGCCTTGCAATGCTGCGCTATGGCGTGAGCGATCTGAGGGCTTTTTTCGAAAACGATCTGCGCTTCCTGCGCCAGTTCCAGTGATATGGAGTTAATGCTTGAAGTTTTCTGAAAAATGGTTGCGCGAATGGGTTGATCCCACGCTCGATACTGATGCGCTTGCCCATCGCCTGACGATGGCAGGGCACGAAGTCGATGCTGTCGAAGTGCAGGGAAATAGCCTGGACGGCGTGGTCGTTGGCGCCGTCTTGGATGTCAGGAAGCATCCCGATGCCGACAGGCTGAGCGTGTGCCAGGTGTCGACCGGTAATGGAGATATTGTGGAGGTTGTCTGCGGTGCAGCGAATGTTTTCACAGGCATGAAGAGTCCGTTTGCGCCGCCGGGAACAACGCTGCCGAACGGCGTTAAACTTCGGAAGGCGCAGATTCGCGGTGTCGAATCCAATGGCATGCTTTGCTCGGCAGTTGAACTTGGTCTCGGCGATGACGCCGATGGCATTATCGAATTACCGCCAGACGCCACCACCGGTCAGGCCCTCAGTGAATATCTTGATCTGCCGGACAACACGTTCGACCTGGATCTGACGCCAAACCGCGGTGACTGTTTCAGCGTGCTCGGTATTGCGCGCGAGGTTGCCGCGATAACCGCAACGCCGCTCAAAGATGCCTCAGTCGATGCGGTCAAGGGAACGATCAGGGACGAACACCCGGTCGAGCTGGAGCTTCCCGAGGGTTGCCCAAGATTCGCGGGCAGGGTCATCAGGGATATCGACAGTGGCGCCAAATCGCCGATCTGGATGACCGAGCGACTGCGGCGCAGTGGCCTGCGGGCGATTCATCCGGTCGTCGATGTCACGAATTACGTTATGCTGGAGCTTGGACAGCCGCTGCACGCCTACGATCTGCGTCTCCTCCGGGGCCCGATTCGTCCGCGGCTGGCCAAATCCGGCGAGAAAGTGACCTTGCTCGATGAGCGCGAGATCGAGGTCAACACGAACACGCTGGTGATCACTGATGATTCAGGCCCGATCGGGCTGGCCGGCATCATGGGTGGTCTGTCCACGGCAGTCAGCGACGCGACGACGGATGTATTTTTCGAGGCCGCATTCTGGCCGCCGGAATTCATGGCGGGCAGGGCCAGGCAATACGCACTGCATACGGACGCGTCACTCAGGTTCGAGCGTGGCGTCGATCCCGCCGGACAGGCGCGGGCAGTTGAACGCGCGACCGCGTTGTTGCTCGACATTGCCGGCGGTGAAGCAGGTCCTCTTGCCGATCACGTCGTCGCCGATTACTTACCGAAAAACGCGCCCTTGCTGCTGCGAAAATCACGTTTGAAAAAAGTCCTTGGCACTGATATTGAGGGCCGGCGCGTCAGTGAAATTCTGACCAATCTCGGGTTCACCATCACTGAGAATACTGATGGCTGGCACGTGGAAATTCCCAGTTACCGGTTTGATATTGATGTCGAAGATGCACTGGTTGAGGAAGTCGCCCGTATTTTTGGCTATGACCAGATACCCGAGGTCACGGCAATCGCCGAAACTCCGCTTGCCATGGCATCGGAAACAAGAATTGATCTCGACCTGGTGGCAAACACGCTTGTTGCACGCGATTACCAGGAAGTTATTACCTACAGTTTTGTCGGGCAGGAAATTAATACGCGCATCACGGGAACAGCATCCAAACTTATTTTGACCAACCCGATATCGCCGGAAATGTCTGTAATGCGCAGTTCGGTATGGCCCGGACTTCTTGCTACTGCATCGTCGAACGTTGCCCGTCAGCAAGAACGCGTACGAATTTTCGAAATCGGCAAGACCTTTCACGGGACATTAAAAGCGCCTCAGGAAGTGATGCGCGTCGCTGGTCTTGCCTACGGCGATGCGGTTCCGGAACAGTGGGCAAGTCGCGCGCAGAGCATTGATTTTTTTGACGTAAAGTCAGATGTCGTCTCGCTGCTGGAGATGGTCGGGCCAGCAGCAAAATTTGATTTTATTGCGGCCGAACACCCGGCGCTGCAGCCGGGACAAGTTGCAAACATTCTGCGCGACAATGGTGTCGTTGGCGTTATCGGCAAAATACACCCGGATATTGCGAAGACTTTTGATCTGGATAAGGGCGTGCTTGTTTTTGAGCTGAACACGGAAGGTGCTTTCGCAACGACAGTTCCTGTTGCGGTTAATGTCTCGAGGTTTCCAATGATTCGCCGCGATATTGCAGTGGTCGTCGATGACAAAGTCGCGGCTGCCGATCTGGTTGCTGCGGTTGAGTCTGCCGCTCCGGAACTGATTCAGAATGTCAGAATTTTCGACGTTTACAGGGGCCCAGGAATAGAAGCAGGGCTAAAAAGCGTCGCTTTAGGCTTGATTTTACAGGAAACATCCCGCACCCTTACCGACGATGATGCAGATGCCGCAATGTCAGCAGCGGTGCGTAAATTACAGCAGGAATTCGCCGCAGTACTAAGAGACTAGAACGAATGGCACTGACTAAAGCGGATATGGCGGAATCCCTGTTCAATGAACTGGGATTGAACAAGCGGGAAGCGCGTGAGCTTGTCGATTTGTATTTTGAAGAGCTGCGGGCTTCACTCGCAGTAGGGGAGCAGATCAAACTTTCTGGGTTTGGAAATTTTGATCTTCGGGATAAAAACGAGCGTCCAGGCCGAAACCCAAAAACGGGAGAAGAAATTCCCATCACAGCACGTCGTGTTGTGACATTTAGGCCAGGACAAAAACTAAAAGCCCGAGTAGAGGCCTATGCTGGAACCGGGGAATAACGACGAACTACCGCCAATACCAGGAAAACGCTATTTCACCATTGGTGAAGTAAGTGACCTGTGTGCTGTCAAGCCGCATGTTTTGCGTTACTGGGAGCAGGAATTTCCGCAGCTGAAACCTGTGAAGCGGCGGGGTAACCGCCGCTACTATCAGCGTCAGGATGTACTGATAATCCGTCAGATCCGGAGTCTCCTGTATGACGACGGGTTTACGATCGGCGGTGCCAGGCAGCGCCTGACCGGTGACCAGGCGAAGACGGATGTCAGTCAAAGTCAGCAAATTATCAAGCAGTTACGCATAGAACTCGAACAAGTCCTTAAGATCCTGCGTCGTTAACACAAAGCTTTCAGGATTCGGCGGCGGCAAGTATCATTGCCGCCCTTGCTTGCTTATGAGCGCGGTCGGGGCGTAGCGCAGCTTGGTAGCGCACCACACTGGGGGTGTGGTGGTCGGAGGTTCAAATCCTCTCGCCCCGACCATTTCAGGCCGCAAAAAATTATGCCTCCCTCGCCGGAGATCAGGAGGCATGTTTTTGTGGCCCGATTCGATAGGGTATTGGAACTTCCCAGGGAGTTCACAAATTTGCCGGGAGCAAATTTGGGCGGCCTCGCATCGCGAGGACGGTCCGCAGGACCGAGCACATGGATGTGCGAGCCAAATCCTCTCGCCCCGACCAAATCAACCCGCCATCATCTGCGAAGAAAGTTTCTTGTCTTCAATCCCCAGCAGGATCGGCTGCGCCGTTTCACGATAGATATTTATTTTGGCGTTGTATGCGGTGCGATACAAGCCGTGTTTATCTTTTATTTTCAGTTTTCGAATCGAAAATTCGCCGCTCTCCAGGCGTTCACCGGTCAGGTAACACTTGATAGCAGACACTTTCTCACCCGAGAGTTCCAGGCCACTCAATTTGGCGAGGTTACCCTGTGCCCGTTGCAGGAATGTCACGGCATCGAGTTTGACTTGCGATTCTTCCTCGTCGACGGAAGGTGACTGCAATTGTGCGAGGAAGTCACCGACCAGGATTTGTCCCGGCATTGCGGCTTCGATCATCCTGGCGAGCTCAATCGTAACGTCGCCTACGATAAAATCGTAGATGGTTGGATTCAGACCTTCTGCCTGATGGAATTCGTAACAACTGCCGACATGAAAACAGGCGCGCAGGCGCGGCACTGCGTTGGAGGTCGCCTTGCTGCTGGCGATGGCGTTGTCTGCCAGCACCAGGTGCATGAAGTGATAAAGATTGACGTTAGCCTCGATGCCGTGATCCCGATTCCAGATGTAGAAACCGTCACCGCTGGAGGAACGCGCAAAATTGATGCCCACGTCGAGTTCAAGCATCTTCGCGTGTGAAGAATTCAGCGAATAGGACAAGCTGTTGAGCTGAGTCATTTGTTCGAACGGCGTCAACAGGCCAAACCCTACAATGTCGAACAGGGTGACCGCACGGCTGGCTACGTAATTAATGCCGTAGCGCTTTATCATTTTTTCGATGATCTGTGTTTCAATCGGGTTATCGCTCAGGGCTTGCCGCAGCGGAAGAAACCTGGGTTCGACATCGAGCAGACGGGAGACCTTCTGCATCTGCGTCAGGGTCAGCTGCCGGTCACCGGAAATCAGTTCAGTAATGAATTGGGCAGAAACTTTCTGTGGCAGTCCTGAATCGTCGGCCGGCGTTGCCGTATACTCCGCGATCGCATAATGCGGTACGACTAGAACCAGGATGCCGTCGTCAAGCGGGGACCAGCTAAGGATGCTGTTAGCGCCCAAAGCCCATTCTTTGTTGAGGCTGCGTTCCAGGTGTATCAGGTTGCTACGCTGCCGCAGCCCCATCTCGTTAGTGATACCAGCAAGCTGGTCAAGGTACGGCGAGTAGCTGGCGATGCGCCGGATACCCGATTCCGTGAGATCATCAAATTCCATTAGCCCGCCTAAATATGCGGCAATTGCCGTTCGCCAGGCCGGTGATATGCGTGTTAACCCGTTGCCCCAGCGGGGGCTGACGATGAGTAGCCTGTCGGTACTGTGTGTCGAAATTAATCAACATTGGCCGACAGTGCAAGTATTATTAGAAACCTGCTATAGGTATTTCAAATTCCTACCATTGCGCTGACCCTGAAATACCGGTGTTTGACATAAAATTGATGTGATTTAGTGGACTATTTCGACCCGGAGGCCATTGATTGACTGCCGTAGTACCGCCAATTGATGAGGTTCGCAAGCTGCAACACCGCCTGCAGGAATGGCTTTTGCTGACACCGGTGTTGCGTTGCAGGACGCTTGAGCAACGCTGGGGCGGAGACATCGAGATTCACGCCAAGCTGGAGTTCCTCCAGCGGACCGGCACGTTCAAGCCGCGTGGCGCGCTGTCGACGATGCTCAGTCTCGATGCGCAACAACTGCGGGCAGGCGTTACGGCGGTTAGTGCTGGCAATCACGCAATAGCGACAGCGTTCGCGGCACGCGCCCTCGGGACCACAGCGAAAGTGGTGATGATCATGAACGCAAGCCCGGTTCGAATCGACGCATGCCGTCAATATGGCGCCGAGGTCATCCTGGCGGATGACGTTCACGCCGCCTTCGATCTCGTGGAGGAGATTCGGCGGAAAGAAGACCGCTACTTCGTGCATCCGTTCGAGGGCCCAAACGTTGCGTTGGGCACCGGGACCGTGGGGCTGGAGATTTGTGAGCAGGTCGGTGAATTTGACGTGATAGTCGTCCCCATCGGTGGCGGTGGACTTTGTGCAGGAATATCCAGTGTTGTCAAACAAATTAATCCGGAGTGCACGGTTATCGGTGTCGAGCCCGAAGGAGCAGATTCCATGCACCGGAGTTTCGCGAGCGGACAACCGGAGGCCATTGAAAAAGTGACGACCATTGCAGACAGTCTCGGCGCACCGTTTGCCGCGCCATATTCGTTTGAACTGTGCCGGCAATACGTCGATGAACTTGTCATGGTCAGTGACAATGAGATCAAAGACGCGATGGGAATGCTTTTCCGGGATCTTAAAATCGCCGTCGAGCCCGCCTGCGCCACGAGTACTGCTGCATTGTGCGGGCCGCTCAATGGCAGGTTGGCCGGAAAAAGAGTCGTTTTGCTGTTTTGCGGCAGCAACATCGACTGGAAGACTTACGAATCACAGGCACAGCTGGGACAGGGCGCCAGGTGCTAGTCGATCAACTCAAAGACATCGTTGGGCCATCCGGGTGGACCAGTGACGCATCCGATCTTGAACCGCATCTCACTGAATGGCGCGGTACCTGGCACGGCAAGACCTTGCTGATGGTCTCTCCCGAATCGACTGAAATGGTCGCAGCCGTGGTCCGGGCCTGTGCCAAGTCCGGGACCGCGATCGTGCCGCAGGGCGGCAATACCGGCCTCTGCGGGGGTGCTATTCCGGATGAGAGCGGCAAACAGGTCCTCTTGTCTTTGTCGCGCATGAACCGCATTCGCTCCGTTTCAGCACGGGACTATTCTCTGTGTGCGGAGGCCGGCTGCACGCTCGCGAGCATCCAGAAAGCCGCAGATGATGTCGGCCGATTTTTTCCGCTGAGTCTTGCCGCCGAGGGTAGCTGCCAGATCGGCGGCAATCTGTCGACGAACGCCGGCGGTATCAATGTTCTGCGCTACGGCACGGCGCGAGCGCAGGCGCTCGGACTCGAGGTCGTCCTTGCCGATGGAACCATATGGAACGGATTGCGTACGCTGCGCAAGGACACTGCCGGCTATGATTTGAAGCAGATGTTTATCGGCGCGGAAGGCACGCTTGGCATCATTACTGCGGCAAGCCTTCGTCTGTATCCTGCGGTCCGAAATCCGGAAACGGTTCTGTTTGCAGTGGAATCACCTGATGCAGCTGTTGCACTACTTGCGGCATTGCGCGTTGAGTTATCCGATCAGTTACAGGCGTTCGAGCTGATTCCCGCACGCGCAGTCCGCTTTTGTCTGAAGCATTTTCCGTCAAGCCGTTTTCCCCTCGATCAGGAATCTCCGTGGTTTGTATTACTCGAGACATCGCGGGAATCGACAGGCGATGATTTTGAATCAATGCTGATGTCGTTGCACGAATCAGCATTGATTACAGATGCGGTTATCGCCAAAAACCGCTCGGAGGCGAATGATCTCTGGCGCCTGCGTCACTCGATCTCGGAATCTCAGAAGAGAGAAGGCGCCAGCCTCAAACACGATATCTCCATTCCTGTTGCTGAGGTTGGCAACTTTATCCGTGTTGCCGAGGCTGCCGTAACCAGGGCAGTTCCTGGAACCAGGGTGGTTGCTTTCGGCCATGTTGGCGATGGTAATATTCACTTCAATCTGAGCCAGCCGAAAGACGGGTCGGCGGCGGAGTTCCTGGCCCAGGGGCAGCGGCTCGCATCCCTGGTTTATGACGTTGTGGATTCGTTCGGCGGCAGTATCAGCGCCGAGCACGGCATAGGGCAGGCCAAGCGTGAGCACCTGGTCCGCTATCGCGGCGAGACCGAAACGGGCCTGATGAAGGCCGTCAAGGCGGCGCTGGACCCGAAAAACATCATGAATCCCGGTAAGGTAATCTGACGACCAGTTCCCAGAGTCGGCCACATTTTTCGGGCTACACTTGGCTGATGTAAGTCCTTGATTTGAGGTAAGGCGGCTAAACGACTTTGTAGCGGCTATGAGCGCCAACTCCGACAACCTGAAACCATCCGATTCAGTGCAGGTCCCTGATGTCGGGAACCGGCTTGAAAGGCCAGCCGGCGACGAGACCGTGCTGGCGGAAATTCACGTCGCGCTCAAGGAGCTGCTGTCGAAAAATGATAACAGCGAGGGACGCATACGCGAGGCGTTGCAGAAGCGATTCGAGTCTGGCGATCTCCGGCCGGAAAGCTTCGAGCTGGTGCAGAAAATGCTCGACCGGATACTGGGCGGGAATATCCCGACGTTGCCGGTTGACAGTGACCCGGCCACCAGCGAGGAAGCGCTGTACGCCGCTACTATGGTTATTGGCGAAGAAGTGCCGTTCGTCGCCACTGTAGTGATTGGCGACGAAGTGCCCGACGAAATTCCCGTCGAAAAAACAACACCCAGGCAGATTCAGGTTGGCTCGATTCTGCGTGACCGGTTTCTGCTGCAACAGCAGGTACTCGGCGGCGGCACGGGCGTTGTTTACAGGGCGCTCGACCAGAGGCTTGCGGAAGCCGATGAGGGCGATACCCATGTTGCGATCAAACTGTTGCCCTCAGCGTTATCACGCAGCGAAAACGCGCTTCGGGCACTGCAACAGGAAGTGGCAAAAGGCCGTTGCCTGTCGCACCGGAATATTGTGCGCTTCATCGATCTCGACCGGGAAGATGACCTGTATTTCATTGTCATGGAGTGGGTCGAGGGAAAATCGCTGGCATCCATTCTGGAGGAATCCGGCAGCAAGAAGATCGATCCCGAAACGACGATGGACATTATCAGGCAGGTAAGCCTGGCACTCGAATACGCCCATAAGCGTGGTGTTGTCCACGGCGACGTTAATCCAGGCAACGTCAGGATCACGCCGGACGGCGAGGTGAAATTATTTGATTTCGGCATTGCGCGAATACTGCAAAAAGAGCAGGATGCCCAACCCGATTTTGACCCGCGCGAACTCGGCGCGAAATCACCGGAATATTCAAGTATGCAGGTATTGACCGGAGAAGATCCGGTTCCTGCTGACGATGTATTTTCGCTTGGCTGCCTGATGTATCGACTGGTCGCCGGCTATCGTGTCTTTGGTCCCAGGAGTGCGGCGGAGGCCGCGTCGGAGGGTATGGAACCGCAACAACCTCAGGGATTGAGCAACACCCAGTGGCAGGCGCTCAAGAAGGCAATGGCCTATTCGCGGGTGCCCCGATTCTCGTCACCCGCAGAGTTCGTGGCCGCGCTTGACGAATCACCGAAATCGCAAGCGGCGCCACCGAAGCAACCGGCACCACCGAAGCAAGCGGCACGACCGGCACCACCGGCACCACCGAAGCAAGCGGCACCACCGGCACCACCGAAGCCAGTGGCGGCACCGGCAGCATTGGCGCCACCGGAGCCAGTGGTGATACCTGATGAGCCAATGGCCGTTCGAAATTTTGATATTGAGCCGCGTCGATCACCGTGGCGGCTTGCCGTCCTCGGCATCATTCTCATCGCCATCGTTGCGGTAGCCGTTCAGATGGATTTGCTCGAGAAGATCGAAACACTGATCCCACCGGAGGCATCCGGCACGCTGTCCATTCTGC
>SMWE01000175.1 GCA_004357475.1 Gammaproteobacteria bacterium | reverse complement strand
CTTACAAGATCAAAAGACACAGTCTCACGGTCGAACTCGCCCCAGGTAACACCGGCCTGCGCGCGGGCGGATTTCGCCTTTGGGTCGACGCGAAGCCCTTTCATTGCCGAGAGGTCAATGGCGAGGGCATCGTCACGCAGCGCTTTACCGGCCACGTTATGGCCCCCGCCACGGACAGAGACCGCTAAATCGTTACTCTGAGCGAACTTGACGGCGCTGATCACGTCGGCAGTGCCAGCGCAGCGTGCGATCGCTGCAGGCCGCTTGTCGATCATTCCGTTCCAGAGCTTTCGCGCCTCATCATAGGCTGGGTCGGCGGACGTGAGTAACTCGCCGCGGAGGCTCGCGCGAAGATCGCCTAGAGGATCCGCCGCTGTGAGCAGGGGAGTGCCCTCCGAAAGCGCCTCCTGGCCGAACAGCTGGGTGGACAATCCCACCATGGCCACACCGCCAAAAGCAATGCCCCGCGCCAGCAACTCACGTCTCGAGATATCTCCCTGTTGTTTGGCCATGTTATTTCTCCCCCCGTTTGGTGGTTCACTGACAGGATCAATCGCCGGCAACATCACAGCGGATGCGCCGGCTGCATTGTTTTCTCCGTATGTTTAGCTTGGTCGAAGGCGTAATTTAAGGATAGTTCAAAAGTGAACAGATTGCCTGCATTTGCAAACAGTTCATGTCAACAAGGTACGTCCGCCTTGAGTCGAGAGCCGCCGGATTGTTGCGTCGCCGCATGACAGGCCGCTTTTGAGTGTCAAGCGGACACTGGTCTCGAGTCAATCTGACAGTGTCTGCCCGATCAAGCACCGATTATCGCTACCAGTGGTCTGTTGCAGCGGTACATCCTTGTGCTGCGGGCAGCTTATCAACAAGTAGAGTTTTTTGACGAGCTGCCAGGTTGAACTCACTCGGTTGCCGCGATGTCGATGATCGTGTACCAGAGGAATTGCACGAGCTGCTTTATCGCTTCCTCTGTAACGCGTTCGTTGTCACCGTGCGCGCCGTGGCCACTGTTCATTTCCTCAATCGTGCGCACCGGGCCGATACCGTAGGACGCCACACCCATGGCGCGGACCTGCGCCATGTCGGTTGCGCCGGTCGACATCGTCGGCAGTACCGTCGTCTCCGGGTACATGCGCTTTGCTACCGCCTCCAGCGTCTGAAACATTTCGTTATCGATTGGAGAAGGAACTGCCTCCGGCCGGTAGATCGGTTCAGGCACGACCGTTACCTGGGGATCGTCAATTATTTCAGCAAGCTTCTCATAGAACGCATCGACGTCCTCGTCCGGCAGCATGCGAATGTCCAGAATTGCAGTTGCCTCCGAAGGGATGACGTTCTTGCGGAAGCCCGCGTTTATCACTGTCGGCACGACCGAGGTCCGCAGTACGGAGTAGTGGTAGGGAAATGTCTCCAGAAAGTGCTGCTGAATTGCATCGGTTTCAGCCGGGTTGCCTACGTTTCGATAGCGCCATGCATCGTCGGGATCGGAAATTGTCGCGAGGCGATCGAAGTACGCGCGGGTCGTGTCGTTGAGGCGCATCTCGGTTTTCCAGCTGCCTGCTTTGGCAACCGCTTTTGCCAAGTGCGTGACGGCATTGTCGAGGCGCGGCACCGATCCATGTCCGGCCGAGCCACGGGCCACCAGTGTTGCGCGGCGTGGCATTTTCTCCGTCGTCTGAATGCCAACGACTTTGACGCCGCCGTCCTCGAGAATGTTATTGCCGCCTTCTGCCAGGCAAAACTCGGCGTCAATCAGTTCCCAGTGATTTTCGACCATGTAATTGATGCCGACACGCGGCGTTCCTTCCTCGCCGGATTCGGCGAGGAAAATAATGTCACGATCGAGGTCGACGCCGTAACGCTTCAGCATCAGCATGACCATCAGCCCTGCGGTGACATTGTCCTTGTCATCGAGCGTGCCGCGTCCGTACACGTAGCCATCCTTGCGCGCGGCGCCGAACGGATCCTCGGTCCAGCGATCGGCCTGTACGCCGACGACATCGGTGTGTCCCATGATGAGAATCGGCCGCCTGGAGCCATTCCCCTTGATTCGCGCAACGAGATTCGCGCGTTCCGGCTCCAGTGCGTACAGCTCTGCATCGATGCCCTCGCTGGCGAGAACGGCCTTTAAGTAGTTTGCCGCTTCGGTTTCGTTGCCGGGTGGATTCGAGGTATCGATCCTTACCAGGTCGACCAGGTGGTTGATGCTCTCCTCACCAACGGCTTCCCAGTCGACGAGGTAACGGTCTTGGGCGAATACGCCGATGGGAATCAGCAAAAGAAAGGAAACCAGTACTTGTCGCATATGAGATCTCCAGCAGCGATTACGACGTCAGGAAGCGAGCGAGTTTACCGCATCAGCCCGCTCAATTTCTTCTGTGGCAGATGCTACTCTTGCCAGGTACTGAAGGGGGAATACCAACCATGTCCAGCAGCATAAGAATCAGAGCCGCTCTCTTGATGATTTCCGTACTGGCGTCCGGCGTAATGCTGGCCGAAGAGGAGGAATCGGTTGAGGGGGGTGACAAGAAGCCGATTCCGGAGCCGACGGTGTTCATCAGCGAGCACAGTAGCCGCTTCAATGGCCAACCGATCAAATACACGGTCACGGCCGGCGAGACCTATGTGCGCGACAAAGATGGCGAACCCAAGGCCGGCATCTTCACGTTCGCGTATACCAAAAATGATGTCGACGAGGACGAAGTGCGTCCCGTAACGTTCCTGTGGAACGGTGGTCCGGGATCCGCATCGTTGTGGCTGCACATGGGTTCATTCGGACCAAAGCGGGTCTCGGTCCCCAGCGATGCGTCACATTCCGGCGCGCCACCGTATCGGGTTCTGGCGGCGCCGGAAACCATTCTTGATGTGACTGACCTGGTCTTCATCGACCCGGTGGGCACCGGCTTTTCGCGCGCACTTGGTGAGCACGAGAGCAAGGAGTTCTGGGGGCTCAAAGAGGATGCTCGATCGATGGCAGAATTTATCCGTACCTGGGTCACCGAAAACGGCCGCTGGAACTCTCCGCGATTCTTGCTGGGTGAGAGTTACGGGACGACCCGTGCGGCAGCTGTCGCCAATATTCTCGAAGGCGAATTCATGATGAGCCTGAACGGCATCATTTTTATTTCCCAGGCGCTGGACTACCAGGGATCGACGCCGTATATACGCGACAACATCATTGCGCACATCACTTATCTGCCGACGATGTCCGCGGCGGCCTGGTATCACAACAAGATCAGCCCGAAGCCCCTGAACCTCGAAGCGTTTCTCGATGAGTCGCGTGCGTTTGCAATGGACGAGTTATTGCCCGCGTTATTCAAGGGAAACGCGCTGGGCGACGCGACGCGCGCACACATTCGTGACCGGCTGGCCTACTTCACGGGGCTGAGCCCGGAATATATCGAGCGCGCGAACCTGCGGGTTCAGGGTCGTCGCTTCGCAAAGGAACTTTTGCGAGAAGACGGTCTTGCGATTGGCCTTCTGGATGCGCGCTATACCTCGGACGAGATTGACGACCTGAATGCCGATCCGGCGGGCGACGCGGCCGACCATGCCATTTCGAGTGCATTCAAATCGGCATTGATGGCCTACATGTACGATGACCTTGGCGTCGACTGGGACCGGCTCTATCTCGCACCTGCGGACGAAGAATTATCCGGCCAATGGCGGTACCGCACCGTTCCCGACGGAAAGTCGTACGAGCCGATGTTCGTGAATACTGCACGGGATCTGGCGAGTGCTTTGCGAATCAACCCCGATTCGAAAGTCCTGCTTGCCGCCGGCTATTATGACCTGGTTACGCCGTTCTTCGACGCGGAATACACGCTCAATCGTCACGACATCCGCAGTGACCGGGTAATTTACAAATATTACCGCGGGGGTCACATGATGTACGTGAATGAACCGTCCCGCACAACGCTACTCGAGGACACCCGGGAATTTATTCAGCAGCAAACCAGTAACTGATATGACTTTGCCGAAAGATCTCGCGCCCGAGACTTATACTGCCCAGGGCATGCACAGCCCGGACCCGGTTACCGGTAGCCTGGTTCCAGCGGTGCAGCCCTCGACAACCTTTGGCCGCGACGAAAATTACAAGCTGATTGCAGAAAGCCACAGTTATGCCAGGGACGAGAATCCCGGTTTTCTGATCGCGGAGAGATTGCTGGCGCAGCTCGAGGGCGGTGAGGAGTCGTTGTTGTTTTCATCCGGGATGTCGGCTGCCGGCGCCATCGTCCAGTCGCTGAAACCCGGTGATCACGTTGTCATACCGAAAGTAATGTACTGGGGTCTGCGCAACTGGATGGTCAACTTCTGTTCGCGGTGGGGAATCGAACTGGATCAGTACGACCTTGCCGATCCCAATGATCTCGCGAGCACGGTCAAAGCAGGTAAGACGGCGCTCGTCTGGGTTGAAACGCCGTGCAATCCAACCTGGGACGTGATCGATATCGAAACCGCCGCCGAGCTTGCTCACGGTGCCGGCGCGCGCCTGGTCGTTGACTCCACGGTGTCGACGCCGGTCCTGACCCGCCCGATTGAATTCGGTGCCGATGTAGTCATGCATTCGGCGACCAAGTACCTGAACGGCCACGGAGATGTGGTTGCCGGCGCCCTGGTAACGGCCGAGAAAGATGATTTCTGGGGAGAGATACGTAAAGTGCGCGCCGAAGGTGGGGCGATTCTTGGCTCGTTCGAAGCCTGGTTATTGCAGCGAGGCATGCGCACGTTATTCCTGAGAGTAGGGCATGCCTGTCAGTCTGCATTGGCGATCGCACAATATTTCGAGAACCATCCGGCTCTCTCGTCAGTGCTTTACCCCGGACTCGAGAGTCACCCGGGGCACGAAATTGCGAGGAAACAGATGCTTGGCGGCTTCGGCGGTATGTTGTCCCTGAGAGTGAAGGGTGGAGAGAAAAGCGCGCTGGGTGTTGTCAAAAAATGCCGGGTGTTTGTCCGCGCGACCTCACTCGGTGGTGTCGAGAGCCTGATCGAACACCGCTATTCGATCGAAGGTGCATTCAGTCCGATTCCCAAAGATCTTTTGCGATTATCCATTGGTATCGAAAGCGTTGATGATTTGATTGCCGATCTCGAGCAGGCGCTGGGCTAAGGCAAGCCATTTTCGCCCGCTGGGGCGGGCTCCTACGATAATTTTGCGTATTCGAAAGACGGGAATTGTGGGAAGGGCACGTAGGAGCTCGCCCCAGCGAGCGAAATCAATATTATTCGCCGATTGCCTGGAACTCGTACATCGCCTCAAGGATCGGCGTCATTGGTTCGCCATAACGGCCAATCCAATCGTGATAAAGCCGGCGGATCCTGGCACTGCCGTAAAGGCGGGCCAGCGCCCGGTCCGCTACGAGCCGAAAATCGGTGTCGCCGCGGGTCAGCATCAATGCATAGGGTTCAAATGAGAACACGTCGCGAGATATCGAGTACCGTGACCTGTCCTCGGAACGAACGACCTGTCCGACGAGCATCGTACGGTCCGAGGCATAGCCATCAACCTTGCCGGCGTTCAGCAATTCCATGCCTTCAGTGTGCGTGTTGATCATGCGCAGCGTGATATTGAAGTCATTGTTAACGATGTAGTCGCGAATGGCGGCATGTGTTGTTGTGCCGCGAATTACTGCGACCGTCTTTTCAGTCAGATCGGCAACAGAATTTATCGAGCTGCCGGTGAGAGAAAGCACGGCGCCGCCGGTGATAAACGTCATTAACGTGAAATCGACTTGTTCGCGGCGCGAAAGCGTAATTGTCGTCGCTCCACATTCTATGTCGACGTCGTGACTGACAACCGCGTTAATACGATCTTCCGGGAGTATCAAAGGCACGTAAGTCAGTTTAATTTCTTCGAGACCGACTGCCTTCTTGACGGCATTCGCAATGTTGCGGCACAAAGCGATTGAATAGCCGGTTGGATTACCATCGGCATCGGCATCGTCATACGACATCGGCGGGGCGTCCGGAACATAGCCGATCCTGAATTCGCCGGTCTCTGCGATCCGCTTCAGCGTGCCGGTGAGTTCCTGCGCGTTTGCCTGGGTGACGAATGCACCGGCGATGAGGATAAGCGTGACGATTCTGACCATGGTGTTCATCCTGATTGTAATGGAACGCCTGCAAGGTGCTAGTCTGGCAATGTGATCCAGCCAAGTAAAGTCAGCCAACGGTGAACGCATGAGCGGCCGCCGCGTGTATCTGTCCAAATCCAGGCTGATGTCGGCGCGCCAGTGCCTGAAGCGCTTGCATCTCGAGGTGCAGCGGCCAGAACTCATGGTTCATTCTGCAGCGACGCAGGCAGCGTTTGACACTGGACACGCGGTAGGAGACATCGCCCACCAGGTGTATGGCAACGACGATGCCGTAGTGATCCCCTATGAAGGCGGCATGGGCCATGCGTTGAAAAAAACCGCTCGACTGGTCAGCGAAGGGCCGCGATATCCGATTTTCGAAGCAACCTTTCAACATGGCGGCATGCTCGTACGTGTTGACGCCCTTCTGCCCGATGGTGACGCATGGCGCATTGTTGAAGTCAAAGCGTCGACCTCGGTCAAGGACGAGCATGTGTTTGATTGCGCTGCTCAGCGCTGGGTATTCGAAGGGTCAGGACACGAACTGACCGGTATCGCGCTGGCGCATGTCGACAATACGTTTGTCTACGCCGGCGAGGGTGATTTCGGCGACTTACTCATCGAGTCGGACGAGACTCAAAGCACTGGCAGTTTGCTTGGCATTATACCTGGGTGGATTTCGAAGGCGCAGGACGCGGCGATTGGTGATGAACCCGTTATCGGCGTCGGCGCGCATTGCTTCAAACCGTACGAGTGCCCGTTCGTGAGTCACTGCTGGCCTTCGAACAGCGAGTATCCGGTGCAGGGCCTCGGCGGGAGCAAGGCGAAACTCGGCGATTGGATCGCAGAGGGCATCGAGGACATCCGTGATGTACCGATAACCCGTCTCAGTGAAAAGCAGCAATGGATCCAGAAGGTAACCCGGTCCGGTAAAGCAGAATTGCTGCCCGGTGCAGGCGACTTCGCAGCATCGCTGGAATACCCGCGCTACTACCTCGACTTCGAGACCATCATGCCGGCCGTGCCCGTCTGGGCGGGCACCAGGCCCTACGAGACCTTGCCCATCCAGTATTCCTGCCACTATGAACCCGGTCCGGGAACCCTCGAGCATGCCGACTTCCTCGATCTCACCGGCGATCCGCCGATGCGGCGCCTGGCGGAATCGATGATCAGGGTGTTGGGTAAGGAAGGGCCGGTGCTGATGTACACGTCCTACGAGAGGACCGTCATCCTGGGGCTGATCGAGCGCTTTCCCGACCTGGAGGCGCCGCTACAGGCCATCGTCGATCGCCTGGTTGACCTGCATCCGCCAACACAGCAGTTCTACTATCACCCGGCAATGGCGGGGTCATGGTCATTGAAGGCGGTCCTGCCAACGATTGCAGTGGATATGCAATACAGTGAACTTGAGGGAATTCAGGAAGGTATAGCGGCTTCTGAAGGCTATTTAGAGGCCATCCATCTGGACACGAGCCCTGAGCGGAAAGCCGAACTCAAACAACAGTTGCTCCAATACTGCAAATTCGATACGGCGGCCCTGGTGCGGCTGGTAGAGTTTTTGGCTACGTCCGGAGATTAGATCGGAAATTCCCGCTGACCGGGTTGCCAGCGGGCGAGGTTGAGATGCGCAGTACCGATGCCGAGGGCGCGCACCCATTTGGCGGCGGCATCCAGCGTTACCCAGGTCTTGATCTTGCCTTTGTGTGTTTCCGCGGTCACTGAACCGTTGGGCGTGTTGGCCTCGATATGAAACCGGGCGCCGTTGCCGATGATGTTGATCTTCTTGATGGCGCCGGCGGCAACCATCGCTCTCATCATTTTTTCATCCATTTTGCTTCCCCGGGAACATATCGCTCTGGTCAGGAATAACGATGCCGGTGTGGTCACAGTGCCGGCGGATCAGCATCTCGACCATGTTGGCCACGCTCCGGTGTTCCTTGTCCGCAGCCTCGCGTACGGCTTCTTTCACGCCGGGGTCGATTCTGAGGTTGAGCGTGGCTATCTTGATCTTGGCCATCGATATAATGTATTGCGAAAGTGATGTAAATGTAACGCATATCGCGTCAAATTGAAACACCTGATTTGCGCCTGCCTGGCTCGCCGGGCAGGGTATCCGTGTCACCAGGGAAGGCAGTCGCAATGAGGTTAGGGGGCAGGAACGACCTAGGTTAAGTGCCTCGCTGAGATGGTCGCGACGGGCAACCTGATTGCGTGCCAGATGCATGGCATGTTAGGGGCCAGCCAGGAACACAGGTAAAGACAGCGTCTGTTTTACGTGTTTCCGCGGAAACATTATTGACCGTTCGTAAAAGAGTTGGCGCTTCGGGACCGGTTGCGGGACCCGTTGTGCCTGCGCAAACTCCGGCAAGTCTGGCAGATTCTGCCGGCGAATGATGCATGCAAAACTGGCCAATTCGTCAACAAACAGGTCCTGGCAAGCAAGTCACCGACGACTGGTCCACTCGAGCCCGCCGCAGCGGGATGTCTGCCGAGCTAATGACGAAAGGCCGGCGGTTTAACCGTGTCTGTCTGCAGGTAACGATCACGAAGCAGCGTTTGCCTGCTTTCCATTGGAATCGACTCTCCCTGGATAAATACCTGTTCCGGATAGCTCGTTAATTCGAGTGGATCGGCGCCCCAGATGATGAGGTCTGCTGACTTACCCGGCTCAAGGCTGCCGACTTCACGATCGACGCCATACATCTCTGCAGGGGCCAGGGTGATTGCCTCGAGCGCAGCATCCCAGTCCATGCCGTTGGCGACGGCATTGCCGGCTGACTGCGTGATGTTTCTTGCCTGGTGAGTCTGTGCGCCGGCGCCAAAGGCAACACGAACGCCCGCAGCAGCAAGAATCCCGCCCGTTTCCAGCCTGGCGTTGATACGGTCGAAATTGCCGGGCAGGTTTGCGGTGCCGTCGATGATCACGGACACCTTTGCGGCTGCCAGTTCATTGGCAAGCATCCAGGCTTCAGCGCCACCAATGATAATTGCGCTCAAGCTAAATTCAGATGCAAGCTTAATGACAACCTCGATGTCGCTGGCACGATTCGCGTTGAAAATCATTGAACGCTCGCCTTCGACAACGCTGATCAGCGCCTCGAGGTCAGCAGTGCTGACCGAATATTCACGCCAGTCGCCGCGTTCGTACGCGGCCTTGTTCCGACGGTAGTCCAGTGCGTCTGCAAGCGCCGCACGCAATTGCTGAATCGCTGCAGCCCTGGACCCTGCAGCCACTGCGCTGCCGGTTTCGCCGAGATTGGCGACAACGGCCACGCCATGTCTCGTCAGATAATTGCCGCTGTCACCCAGTTGCACAACGGATGCCAGGCCGGACAGCACGCGGCTGGAGTTTCCCTGTTCGTCAGGACGACCGGCTCGCGGCGCGATAAGCGCACGGGTAATGCCGTCGATGCGGCTGATCGGAATGACCACCGAGCGACGGTTGTAGGCATCCGCAACGTCGAATCCGGCTGAGAAGTCGTCACCGCGCTGTACCGCATCGTTTGTGCCACTCACAGCGCCAACCTCACTCAAGCCCAGTTGGCCCATGGCGCTGAACAGACCGGGCGTGATGATCTTGCCGCTGGCATCAATCAATTTGGCGCCGGCAGGCACCTGGATGCCCGTGCCGATTTCCGCTATCTGGCCGTTTTCGATAACAACGGTCGCGTTCTCCAGTGTGCCCTCGGGACCCACGGTGTGAACGGTCGCGCCGGTGATCGCGGTCGTCTGTGCGGACGCCGCAGATGCGGCAAATGCAAGGACGGCGGCAGTCATGGAAAGCGAAAATTTCATTGCGCACCCCCGTGGAGCGCAGAAGTCCCCAAGCTGAAATCGGTTACCGGATTCACATCAGGATTCTGACGGTCGTACACGAGTGCGCCGTCAATGTAGACGCGCTCCGCCTTGGCATAGACGCTGAACGGGTTGCCACTCCACACGGTGACGTCAGCCATTTTACCGGGTTCGAGTGAACCCGTGACGTCGTCGATGCCGAGTGCTTTGGCAGCGTTACTGGTGAACCAGCGAACCGCGCGCTCCGGCGCGATATCGATACCGACTTTTGCTGCGGCGCCGATGACTTTCGCACTTTCCTGGTTCAGGCGCTGTATGCCGATGGCACTGTCCGAATGCATGACTGTACAGGTGCCCGCACGATCGAGAATGGCCGCGTTTTCGCGAATGCCGTCGAATGCTTCCATCTTGAAGCCGTACCAGTCCGCCCAGATGGCGGCGCAGATGCCATTCTCGCGCAGCATGTCAGCAACTTTGTATGCTTCGACGGCGTGATGGAATGCGGTGATCTTGTAGCCGAACTCCTTGGCGATATCGATCATGACCGCCATTTCATCGGCGCGGTAGCAGTGGTTGTGCACGAGAATCTCGCCATCGAGCACGCCGGCGAGCGTCTCGAGTTGCAGATCCCGTAATGGCGCTTCGCCCCGACCTTTCTCTGCCGCTGCCAGTTTCTTGCGATAGTCGTCCGCTGCGATCCACGCGCTGCGATAGCCGGCAACATTGCCCATGCGAGTCGACGGCGACGTGCCGCGACTGCCATAGACGCGTTTCGGATTTTCGCCACAGGCCATTTTCAATCCATGCGGCGCGCCCGGAAACATCATTTCCTGAACCGACTGACCCGGCACGTTTTTCAGCGTGACGCCGCGTCCACCGAACAGGTTGGCGGACCCGGGGAGTATTTGCATTGACGTGACACCACCAGCAAGTGCCGCGACAAAGCCCGGGTCCTGCGGCCAGACGCTGTGTTCGGCCCAGACTTCGGCGGTATTCGGCGCGGTGGCCTCGTTGCCATCGGAATGGGCACTGACCTGCGGCGATGGGTATACGCCAAGATGCGAGTGCACATCGATGACGCCGGGTGTGATCCACATGCCGCTTGTATCGACGACCGTCATGCTGCCCGCGTCCAGACCAGGACCGACGGCAATTATCTTGCCGCCATCCATGACGACATCGGCATTATCGAGGCGTTCGCCGGTGCCCGTCAGCACCGTAGCGCCCTGCAGGATCGTCGCCTCGGACGGTAATGGCGTATACCTGCTCGACCAGGGCGCGGCGCCATCGCTATCGGCGCCTTGTTCGCACGCCGTCAGCAGGAACAGTAATGACAACGGTAGCACTGCGATTCGCAGAATCTTCATGATGGCTCCGGGTTGGATTGGCTGAGCTTGTTGTTGTTGTGGACGGAGCCGAGCATAGCAAGAATTGCGATTTCAAATTCACAAGCTGCCGCTGCGCCGGTGGTAAAGTCAGTGTTTCAATTCAGGCGAGTGGAGCCTTTAATGAAAAATTTGTTACTGCCAGCTGCGCTGACCCTGTTGATATCACTGTCATCGGCCCTGGTTGCGAAAGATGGCCTCGAATATCACGCCGATTATTACCTGGGCTTCTCACAGGGCGCGTATTACGGCCTGATGCTGGCCGGCGTCGACTATGACGTTGCCTGGTGCATGAAATCGGAACTCGCCTACGAGGCATCTGCAATGGGTACCGGGGGAGAGTTCCAGGCAAAAATCGAACAGATGCTGGTTGCCTGCCGCGCGGCGCACGCGGGCAGCAATTGACTGTGCAGGCATTGAATTCGGTCACCGTCGACGCCGCTTTATATTAGTATACGGGCACAAACAACAATAAACGGGGAGATTTCATGGCTGAGCAGCATCAGACAGCTGTCGCGGGCAACGGTCTCCTCGATCGCAGAATCTTTCTGACAGCGGGCGTTGCGGGTGGCGCGGCCTTGCTGACGGCGCAGGCCGGCGGCGTGGAGCGGGAAGCGTGGATGCAAATGCCGGGCGCCCCGATGAGCGATAACGGCGCGCCCTCTGCCCATGAAGCGCATGTGAAACGGCTTGCGGTATCTTCGCAGCCCGGGACGACCGGTACCGGCGTATCGCGGACGCCGCTCGAATTTCTCGATGGACTGATAACGCCCAGCCGACTGCATTTTGAGCGGCATCACAGCGGCATCCCGGCCATCAACCCCGACGAGCATCGGCTGGTCATCCACGGGATGGTGGCAAGACCCCTGTCTTTCAGCCTGGAGGCGCTGACGCGTTATCCGATGAAGTCGCGGATCCAGTTTCTCGAGTGCTCCGGCAACAGCGGTGGCTTGATAGCGCCGGAGCCGCTGCAGCAGAGCTGCGGTGTGCTGCACGGGCTGGTTGCCGCCAGCGAGTGGGGCGGCGTGCCCTTATCGGTGCTGCTGGACGAAGCCGGCGTGAAGCCGGGCGCGAAATGGATCATTGCCGACGGAGCTGACGCCGCCATGATGAGCAGGAGCGTGCCGCTGGCCAAGGTCATGGACGATGCCATCGTGGCGCTGTACCAGAATGGTGAGCGGTTGCGGCCCGGTAACGGTTATCCGATGCGCCTGTTCCTTCCCGGCTGGGAAGGTAATGCCTGCGTGAAATGGCTGCGCACCATCAAGGTAATGGACCAGCCGGCAATGACCAAGGATGAGACCTCCAAATACTCGGACCTGAATGAGGAAGGAATCGCCAGGCTGTTCACATTCCCGATGGGCGTCAAATCGCTCATCACCAGCCCTTCGCACGGCTTCACGATGGGCCCGGCCGGACTCTACCAGGTATCCGGCATCGCCTGGAGCGGTTCCGGCAAGATCAGGCGCGTCGAGGTGTCGGCCGATGGCGGCGGCAGCTGGGCAGATGCGGCGCTGGATGAACACGTGTTGCCAAAGTGCCTGACGCGATTCCGGTCTGCGTGGCGCTGGGATGGCGGGCCCGCGGTCATTATGAGCAGGGCCACGGATGATGCGGGCAATGTGCAACCGACACGCAGCGCCGTGTTACAGGGCAGGGCCAATGGCGCCTTCTATCATTACAACGGTATTCAGGCCTGGGCCGTTAATGAAGCCGGGGAGGTCGCCAATGTCTATGCGTAATGCGCTGTTGCTTGTTTGTGCTGGCACTGTCGGGATGGGCGCTGCGCTGGCGGATGACAGCCCCGGTCTGGGCCAGGAATTGACCGCCGCGGAATTAGCGGCCGTTGATTTTACGATCATGCCGGACGGCGACGGTCTGCCGGCGGGTGCCGGCAATGCCGTCACCGGCAGGGACCTATACAACCAGAACTGCCTCGGCTGTCATGGCGAAAACGGGACCGGCGGCGTGAACGATGTATTGTCAGGTGGCCATGGGTCGTTGGCGGGCCCCAGGCCGCTGAAGACGGTTGGCAGTTACTGGCCGTATGCGACGACCATTTTTGATTACCTGCGGCGTGCCATGCCGTTTCAGATGCCGGGCAGTCTCTCTAATGACGATATTTATGCGGTCACTGCTTACCTGCTGTTCGTTAACGACATCATTGCCGAGGACGCCGAGATCGATGCAGAATCGCTGCCGCAGGTAAGAATGCCTAATCGCGATAATTTCGTCTGGGGTTACACGCCCGAATAAGGGTCTGCATTTAGCTGCAAAACTGAGACTTTGCTCAGCGTTCCGGGGGCCCCGGATTTGCTAGTCTTTTTGCGTGGTCACGAACTGGCGGGTGATTATTGACGATGCAGAAAGAAGTTATAATTACCGACAGGCAGATTCCCGCGGACGTCATCCGCGCGATCGCGGATGGTCGCAAGATCGAAGCGATCAAGATGCTTCGGGAAGCGACCGGACTTGGGCTTGCGAACGCCAAAGTGCTGGTTGACCGGGCATCCCGTGTGCATGGTCTGAACAAACCCATGCCCTCCGCCGTGACAGAGGACGCAGGCTCCGGTAAGTTGCTGGTGTCCCTGGCCGCCGTGATGGTCATGGCAGCGGCCTGCTATTTCTACATTGGCGTCTGATCAGTTCCCTTGAGCTGTTGTTTCCCGCTCTGATCTTTTAGGTTTATCATATGCCTGTCAGGGTTGGCCTGAGTATTGAGGAAACAAAATGACCACCAATGATCAACCGATGGATCACGTGCCGCCTGATGAGACGGCGGATGAAAATCAGAAATTCGGCTCCAGCGACCTGGAAAAGAACGTCAAGCAGAAATCAACCTGGATACGGCTCTTTTTTATGCTGGTACTCGCATTTCTCTATGGCCTGTCGCGCGTTGTTATGGTCGCGGTCGTCGTTTTTCAGTTTTTCTTCGTGCTGCTGACAGGGGAGACCAGGGAAGGACTCAAGGTGTTTGGTCATTCGCTGGCGATTTATTCGTATGAAGTTGTCGATTACCTGACCTTCAACACCGATAAAAAACCCTTCCCGTTTGACAGCGCCTGGCCAACGTCGATGCCCAAAGACTAATCCCCGCTGATTCATACCATATCAAGAGACAGTGCCCGGGCGTGCCACATTGCTTGCGCCCCGGCACGACCTCTGCGCGATGTGATTATTGATACTTCGCGCACAGACAAGCCCCTGTAAAGTCTGGATTAATTATGCGATAGACATTGAAGTAAGCGCTTTTCGGCGATTGCCATAACGTCGATCCACGCCGCGCATGGTTGACTCATGAACATTGAATCGCTGCAATCCAACTGGGCTCTTTGGCTGGCGTTAGCCTCGCTCCTTATTGCGGCGATCATGGTCACCCCGGAACTGCTGAAAAAGACCTCACGCAGCAAGCTCAATCGCGTTCTCGCGGACATGAAAAAGGCGCGCAAAGAATTTCGGAAATCTGCCCGCAAAGCACAGAAGGCCGAGAGAAGGGCGCGAAAACTCCTGGCACGCGCTGATCGGCTCAAGCCCCGCATATTGCGGGAAGCAAAAGAAGCCTTCGAAGATGGCAAAGCACTGGCGAAGATTCTGCATGACAAGGTGATCGTTGCCGAGGCTCACGTCACTCGAGTCATCCACGACGAGTTTCCTCCTGAAAAGCATGAAGAAATGCGCGAGAAGCATTTGCCGAAGATCGAAAAAGACCTGCGGCCATTCTCTTTCTGATGCGCTGATTTATAAGTACATTGACGAATTCACCGGGGCCGCGGTTCCGCGGAGAATAACTGAAAACGGGCGGCACTCGAATGGCGGGTGTCGCGCCAGTCGGCAATTCCTCCAGGTCAACAAAATGATCGATCTGATCATTACGGTGTGCGAGATAAGCAGGACACTCGCCGCGATTCTTATCGGCGTCACGCTACTCGGAATAGCGATAGAAAAAGTCAGGGTCTGAACTGTCGTCCTTTATAGCCACCCGTCCCAGCCCGGCCCGCGCACCACACGGCCCGGTGTCGCGCCGGTATGCCGGCCGTCCTTCAGTACCTGCTTGCCGTTGACGAAAACATGCCAGACACCGGTCGCATACTGGTGTGGTTCCTCGAACGTGGCCTTATCGGCAATTTTTTCAGGATCGAAGACAACGATGTCGGCAAAATAGCCTGCGTTTAGCTGACCGCGGTCACTGACGCCGATGTTGTGAGCGGGCAGGGAGCTAATACGCCGAATGGCCTCCTGCAAGGTGATTATTTTTTCATCGCGCACGTATTTTCCCAGCAGCCTGGAAAAATTTCCGTAAGCGCGCGGGTGCGGGTTTGAGTTCATAAAAACGCCTTCGGTCGCCGGCGCGCCGGCATCCGAGCCGAAGCTGACCCATGGCTTCCTGAGCTTCCTGCGAACATTGTCCTCCGACATGAAGAAATACACGGCATCAACGCGGCTGTCGTCTTCGATGACCAGGTCAATCGCGGTTTCCGCAGGATCTGCCTCGCGTTCGTCGGCGACCTCTTGTAAGGTCTTGCCGATAAGCGGTCTCAGGTTCTCGTTCTTGAAGCCAGACAGCAGGATATTTTCCGGCCCAGCGCCGACGTAAAAGTTTTCCCAGTCATCCGTCGCTTGTTTCATCTCTGCCACGACACGAGCGCGGATCTCAGGGTCTCTCAGTCTTGCCACCCAGGCATCATGACCACCTTCTTGCACCCACAACGGCATCGTTGCATACAAACCCGTTGATCCCGCCGTGTAAGTGTACATGTTCGCCGTGATTGGCAAGCCAGCTGCCTGAGCCGCCTCGATGAGGTCAAAAACCTTGCCCAGTTTGTGAAAGTTGTTTTTTCCAGCGGCCTTCAGATGGTAGATCTCCGCCGGCGCGCCGGTAATGCTGGCAATCTTGATCAGTTCCTGTACGCCTTCTTCCAGGCGGTTACCCTCTGAACGGATATGCGAGATGTAGCCGCCGCCATACTCGGCAGCAATTCTGACGAGCGCGATCAATTCGTCCGTGTCTGCGAAATGTGCCGGCGCGTAGATAAGTGAGGAGCCGATTCCAAGTGCGCCTTCCAGCATCGCCTGGCGGACAAGGTCTTGCATACGCGCCAGTTCTTCCTCCGTCGGTGGCCTGTCTGCATAGCCAAGCTCATGCACTCGCAACGTCGTTGCGCCAACATAGGAGGCAACATTCGGCGAGATGCCCCTGGCTTCCAGGTATTCCAGGTAGCCGCCCAGGGTTGTCCATTCGATGTCGTACTTGATGTCACGCTGGCGATCGATCAGATCCGCTTTCATGGTTTCGTTGAGCGGACCCATCGACATTCCTTCACCCATCACTTCGAGCGTGACCCCCTGTTTGACGTCACTCAGCGCACGGCCGTCTTCTATGAGGGACTCGGTCGCCCAGGACAGCATGTTGATAAAGCCGGGCGCGACTGCCAGGCCGTCAGCATCGATCTCAATGGTGGCTGATACATTCGCAAGATCGCCAATGACCGCGATTCGATCGCCGGCAATTGCCAGGTCGCTGATGACGGGATCGCCGCCGAGTCCGTCGTAGATGCTGCCGCCACGAATAATGATGTCGTAGTCAGCATCCTGCGCGCACGCGAACAAAGTGAGTAACACTGCCGCAAGCAGCGGCCCCCTGGCCCGGTCCATCCATTTCTTCATTGGCGCTCCCCTGCGGTTACCTTCTTGCCGCGACTGATTCTACTTCCCGCCAGACCCGAAGCAGGTTGCCACCGAGGATCTTTTTGACGTCGTCCTCGCTATATCCTCTGCGGAGTAATCCTTCGACAAGGGTTGGATAGCTGGACACGTCCTTCAGGCCGATCGGCAAACTGTCGCCAACACCGTCATAGTCCGAGCCGATGCCGACATGCTCGATGCTGGTCAGCATTACGACATGGTCGAAGTGGTCGAGGGTTTCGTCGAGCGTGGCGTAAGGAAAGGGGCCATGCGTTTTTTCGTAGTCGGCATGGAACGCCGCTTCTGTTTCGTCTGATTCCTCAGCACCGCTTTCCTCGAGATAAGCGGCAAAGGCATCGCGTCTTGCGTTGCCGTATTCATTGGCAGCCTGCGTCAAAAACGCCGATCCGTAATTGATCATCACAACGCCGCCATTTGCGGCGAGCCGCACGATCATGTCGTCAGCGATGTTGCGCTCCCAGCCCGGCGTGAAGTGACGGGCCGATGAATGCGATGCGATGGCCGGCGCGGCCGTGACTTCCATGACGTCCCGGAAAGCCTCGTCAGATACATGACTGATATCGACCATGATGCCGACGCGATTCATTTCATGGACGACTTCGGCACCAAAGTCGCTTAAGCCCCCCCACTGCTTGTTATCGTCATAAGACGAGTCCGAAATGTGATTCGACAAACCGTGCGCCAGCGTGATGTAGCGAATGCCGCGATCATAAAAATGTTGCACGTTGGCAAGATCCCCTTCGATTGGTGAGCCGTTTTCCATGCCCATCGGCAGTGAGATAAGACCCTGTTCGAACTGTGCTTCTACATCAGCAGCCGACAACGCGATGGCGAACTGGTCCGGGGACTCGTTCACGATGCGCTCGACGAGATCGATCAGTTCCTCTGCCCGCTCTTTGGAACGACCCTCTTCTTCGAGCGCGGCCGGCGTGTAAATCGACATGAAGGGCGCATTCAGTCCACCGGCAATGGCGCGGGGATAGTCAAAGTCGCCGCCCTCGGTGGCCTTCGACACATCCTCCCACGCATCATGGAGGCGGTAAGGAACATCAATATGGGTGTCGATAATGATCGAATTTTTTGCGATCTCCATTGCCTGCGCGGCCAGGTCGGCTGGCGCGGAAGTCTTTTCAGGTGCCGTACCAGCTTGCTGATCCGACCCGCAGGACACCAGAAACAAGAGAGTCGCAGCAGCGACAACAGAACGAACGGTCATAGAATTCCCCCGCTTTTGGACGGCTCCACCGTTTTGGGTGGAGCCAAAGTATAGGTAATTATTCAGCCAGTAACAGCGGCCCGGCCCATTTCATCTCGCCATGCGGCCGGTTTCATCTATGTTGAACCCGCGAGCGTCCGCAGTGGCGCCCAGTTGCCGCTTTCCTCAGCTTCCATGACGCGCGAGCGCATTACACCATTCAGTGACTCAAGCTCGCTGACAATGGCGGCAAATCGGCTGTCGTCGCGAATGGAGTCGAGGAACGGGTCATTTTCAAGCAGCCAGCTATTCGAGGAAATCGAGCATCGATAGCCTGCAGTGACCGCCGTGCGCAGCGCCTGCAAGGCATCTTCTTTTCTGCCAAGTAGTGCAAGAATCTGTACATCACGTATGCCCTGGCCGAACATGCCGAGTCTCGGGAGTGACTGTACGACAGGAAGTGTCGCATTCAACATCTCGTTGCCTGCTGTCAGTTTGCCCTCGCGTTG
>SMWE01000174.1 GCA_004357475.1 Gammaproteobacteria bacterium | reverse complement strand
TCTAGATACACAATCAGCAATATTCCATCCACCTTTGATAACCCAGTTGTATGATGGAATATAATTGCGAACGAGGCTCAAGATCATCATTACGACATGCTCCGAGACACTGATACTGTTACAATAAGTAACCTCAGTTACCGTAATATCGTTATCGATTGCTGCTTGTAGATCCACATGGTCTGAACCGATACCGGCCGTAATGGCCATTCTTAACTTTGGCGATTTGGCAATCAGTTCTGCCGTTATATAGGCTGGCCAAAACGGCTGTGAAATAACAACATCGGCGTCAACAAGTTCTTTTTCCAACACAGAATCTGGACCATCTTTATCGGATGTAACAACAAATGTATGGCCACGGTCTTCTACAAACTTTCGCAGACCAAGTTCACCAGAAACACATCCAAGAAGATCCCCAGGATGAAAATCAATTGCGTTCGGTGATGGCATTGTTTGTCCATCGGGATAATTAGACAACTCGGGAATATCGGGACGCGCGTATTTTGGTGGATATCCATCTATAGGATCATCATATAAGACGCACACAATCTTCAGTTTTTCTTTACTCATTTTTGCACCTGTTATTTAAGTTGTTGGGCTCAGAATGCGCCTGACACGGCGCTTAAGAAAATCCCTATAGTGAAGCCATCTCCAATCTAGCTTCCCCCTACGGAAGTGGACCCCAATGATTGGACAGTGCGGGAGCAGATTTGAGGTGGAATCCGCGGTTCAAGGTTATGATGCCAAAGACAGAGGCCGAATCCCAGCACAGATTTCACTGAGGGTGAGATCATCCAGCTTTAAATGCCGCCGTTGCACGTTGTTGTAGCCGATCCAGTCAGCAACCTGCCGCTAAGCCCTTTGAGGTTTCGGAAGGCATTGAGGCAGCCGCATTCGTACTTCATTTATTAGTTTGCAGCGAGTTGAGCGCGCCAGCTCGCAGTGGTGTCGTCGGTTTTCAGGATGGACTTGCGAATGGCTCGCAGCTCGGCGAAAAACCGGATGTGGACTTTGCCGCGTGATACGGCCAGACCAAGCCGCTCGAAAAGGTCACTCGTATCGGGAAAACCGGCGGTGTCGGCGAAACGCCGATACAGCGGTGTGAAGACCGGTGAGCTCGCGAGTTCATCAAGCTGCGCGAACAATTCCGGCCCGGACCAGGCCCGGTCCGAGGGCAGACAGCATTCCTGGAATCTGCCGAGAACATCATCCAGGGATTCATTGCCCCCGGAACGCTCGCGCAGTTGCACGTCAGCCATCAACGCGATCGCAGCACCACTCCAGTAAACTTTCATCAGCCCGTTGCGCACGTCTCCATTGGTGGCCTCGTTCGGCGAGAGTTCGGGTCGCGACTGCCGGCCACGCTCAAAGCCGTCATAAATTTTTTGCCATGCATACAGATCATCGTAAGCGCCGGATCGGGCAAGCAGGACGTTCTGGTAGTACTGCGCAAAGCCCTCGGAAATCCAGCGGTACTTGCGATCAACATAGGGCAGCATCAGGTGACTGAATTCATGCGTCGCTGTCCAGTCGGCAAGCAGCGCCTCGAGGGATTGTGTTTGATCGACTTGCAGTTCGACCGTCTCGCCGCCGTCGCGAATCACGCGGCCGAAAGGAACCGCGCTCCGCTCATTGCTGCGGCCGTTGCCGACCGGAATGACGACAACCTGTGGTGATGGACTCGGAAAGCGCCCGTAGGCCAGGCTGACGTCCGTTGCCGTCGCATTGATCCACTTGACGATCGACTCATTGTCCATTTCTTCCACGCCGTTGAGCAGGCTGACGCGAAGCGTTGCGCCGGGCACCTTGAGCTCGCGGTAGTCGAAATTACCGAATACTGCTGGCGCGAAGGCGCTTTCCGGAGACTGCGAAAGCAGATATACGGGACCGTCCCCAGGGAGTTGCTGCCAGGGGACCGAGACCTGTACGTTTTCGGGAAGTCTGAATTTGACCTGGATCGTGGTGCCATTCCGCAGTTCGGGGCGCCACATCCAGTAGGATGGGGAAACGATAATGTTTTCCGGCGCCAGCATCTTGTCGTAGGGATGTTCCCGCGCGGCGCGCTCCAGGTCCACGGTGTAATTCATACAGCTGATGCCGTGCGCCGGCAGCATCATGCGCAGGTTACGCATCCTGATTTGCTGATCGTCACTACAACCGCGGACATCGAGAAGAAACTTGCCCGCATCGTGGGATCTCGCGATCACGCTGTTGACGGGATGACTGAATCTCGCCTCTACCCACAGGCGGCTCATCGAGTAGTCGATGGTCACCGTGTACCGGTGGGTAACTGGTTCCGCCGAGACCGAAACACTGCACAGCAGGAAAACCAGCGCTGTTGGCCGTGCGAGACGCATGGGCCACTTTGAATTCAGGTCGAAAATAGTTGTTGTTGCCAATGGATTCGATTCTTCTTGTCTGTATCTGGCCGATTATGCCGGACCTGCCGGTGTGCCCAACGCTTGGAACGGCCGAATGTGAAGGCGTTCACACTTTATGTGTGATTCGGGGCCGAAAACTACAATCTGAGGTCTTCTACGCGTTATCCGTTATGCCGGTGTTCAGGTTCATAGGGTATCCTCTGCCGCTGTTTCGGGGCGCACAGACCGCATTTGCATTAAAATACGTGACCACAAAATGATGAATAACGACGGAAGGAGATTCCCTTGAGTAAAATTGCAAGACGCCAGTTCATTCAATTGTCGGCGGTTGCGGCAGCGGGTTGCCTGGTACGGCCGGGCAACGAAGCCAATGCCCAGGACATGCCTAAGATTAAGGAAAGCGATCCGATCGCGCAATCGCTGAAGTATGTTCACGATGCCAGCAGTGTTGATCCTGCACAGCGGGCCAATCCGGCTGCAGACCAGACCTGTGCAAACTGCGCGTTGGTACAGGGCCCGGACGGCGACGAATGGCGGCCATGCCAGATATTCCCTGGCAAGCTGGTTAATGCTGCGGGCTGGTGTTCCGTTTGGGCGCCGCAGGCCTGACAATATTCGATTGGTCCAGCTATCTGCACGTTCGCTGTGATTCGCGCAACCTCATTATTCATCGGGTCGCGGTCCTGCTGTTGGTGGTGCCAGTGCGGAGGTGCAGGATTTGACAATGCAGCCTGACGTACAACACTTTTACCATGAACAGACCGGCACGCTGACTTACATCGTCAGTGATACGGAAACATCAGCCGCAGCGGTCATTGACCCGGTGCTCGGCTTCTCTGTCGTGTCTGGTCGGACCGATGCTGAACCGGCTGAGGAGATAATCGCCTTTATTGAGAACAATGGTCTGCATCTGGACTGGATTCTCGAGACACACGCGCACGCCGACCATCTGTCGTCAGCACAACTCCTGAAATCGGAACTCGGCGGCAAAATTGCCATCGGCGAGGGCATTTGCAAGGTCCAGGAAAACTTCGGATCGGTATTCAACCTGCAAGCGCCATTTGCGGCTGATGGTCATCAGTTCGACCATCTTTTCAGCGACAATGAAGTCTTTGCACTGGGCAATATCGAGTGCCGCGTTATGCACACGCCGGGGCACACCAGCGACAGCGTGACTTACCGGATTGGTAATTTCGCGTTTATTGGCGACACTCTTTTCATGGTGGATAGTGGCACCGCGCGCTGTGATTTTCCCGGCGGGAGCGCCGGGTTGCTTTACGACTCGATACAGAAGCTGCTGTTACTCCCGGACGACACGATGCTGTGCATCTGCCACGACTATCCGCCGGAGGGCCGGTCCCTGCGTTATGAGGTGACGGTCAGAGAACAAAAGGAAAACAATATTCACGTTGGTGGTGGGACAGGCAAAGATGAGTTCATTACGATACGCGAGGCTCGCGATGAGACGCTCTCACTGCCGGCGCTGATACTGCCGTCGATCCAGGTCAACATCAGCGCCGGCCATCTGCCCGTGGCGGAAGACAACCAAATCTCCTACATCAAGATCCCCCTGAACACTCTTTGAATACACATGGACATTGTTCCCTGGGTACAATTCGTGCCTTGACGACCGCGGAGATTTCTCTTGTTCGAATCACTGGAGCGCATGCCACCCGACGCTATTCTGAAGCTGATCGCAGAATACGGGAATGATCCGCGTGATAACAAGGTCGACCTTGGCGTCGGCGTGTACCGGGATGCTGCAGGTAATACGCCGGTATTCCGCGCAATCAAGAACGCTGAGCAACGATTGCTCGATATGCAAACGAGCAAATCCTACCTGGGCAGCCGCGGTGCTACAGACTTCTGTGATGCAATACAAGCCCTGGTGTTCGGAGATAATGCTCGCCACAACGACCGTGTGATGACGCTGCAGACGCCGGGCGGGTCGGGTGCACTGCGTGTAGCGGCCGGTGTGATCCTGCGGGCCAATTCCGATACAACGATCTGGGTCAGCGATCCGACCTGGAACAATCATGTGCCGCTTCTCGGCAGCGCCGGCGTGAAACTCGAAAGTTACCCCTATTACGATAGCGCTCAGAATGAGTTGCGTTTTGATGCAATGCTCGATGTCCTGAATAAGGTGCCCTCAGGTGACATATGGCTGTTGCACGGTTGTTGCCACAACCCGACCGGCATGGATCTATCTACCGGGCAATGGGATGAGATTATCCACGTCATCGCTGAGCGGGGGTTGCTGCCGTTTATCGACCTGGCCTACCAGGGATTTTCGGACAGTCTCGACGAGGATGCATACGGCGTGCGTGCGATGTTCGATCGCGTGCCGGAAATGATCGTTGCCGCTTCCTGCTCCAAGAATTTCGGCCTTTATCGGGAGCGAACGGGTTCTTTGACTTTCGTGTCATCGAATGCGGACACCACTGCAATTGTCAGCAGCCAGGCGCTCAACATCGTCAGGACAATGTATTCGCTACCGCCGGATCACGGCGGCGCTGCAGTCACGATGATTCTTAATGACGCGGACCTGCGCAATGAATGGCTGGCTGAACTTAATGACATGCGCAAGCGGATGAAAGAGATGAGAACGATCATCGTTGCCGGGTTGGGAAAGAAGGTGCCGGAGCGGGACTTTTCCCATATCGAACGCGCTAATGGCATGTTCTCTTACCTGGGGGTCTCGCCGGATCAGGTTGCGCAGTTGAAACAGGAATACGGGATTTACCTGGTCGACTCGGGCCGCATCAATGTGTGCGGCATCACCAGCGACAATGTCGAATATCTTTGCGCATCGATCGCCGCTGTTCTTTAGACATCGATCGCCCGGTGGCCGGGCTCCTGCGGTGCTACATCTTACTTTTTAACGCTGGAACCGCCGGAGAAGTACACGCGGCTTTGCGTATCGATCCTTAAGCGTTCGGTAACGCCTGCATTCAGTTCCAGGACAAAGTTCAGCGGCTCGCTGGCACTGATTGACTCTAATGACAATGGTTCGGTATTGGTTTCGATATTGGCAATCGAGCCGTCGGCACGAATGAAAAGCATGTCGAGTGGCATGTAGGTGTTTTTCATCCACATCGACAGCACTCGCGGCTGGCGGTACACGAACAGCATGCCTGTGGACTCCGGCATATAGCGAACGTGCATCAGGCCTCGCGCCTGTTGTTCGCGGGTCATTGCAACGTAGATATCGAACACGTAGCAGGCATGCTCGCTTGCCGCGATTACCAGTATGTCCTTCTCAAATGCGGACTCGAGGTCGCCGCCTTCGCTGCTCTGGCCGCTCAGCAAGCAGCCAATGCACAAGATCGAAATGACGCGGACCATCGTCATAACAGACGCTCCCGGTCAAGCTGGCCTGAGAATTCGAGGTGGGCTCTGGCAGATATTTGCAATGTTTTGGCTACCAACGGGTCGTGGAGGGGTCATTATCGCTAAAGCGCGCTCATTGCTCCATGTGAGACAAATAGTCCCTGACCAGTTGGACTGTTGGCGCATCACCACTACAATGGCACGCCGATTTTCCCTCGGAGCACCGAATGAGCGTCGCAGAAGAATTCCAAAAGCTCGAAGCCCACGCGAGCAACCTCATCATTGGTCAGGCTCACCTGATCAACAGGATGCTGATCGGGCTGCTGTGCGACGGGCACCTGCTGGTGGAGGGTGCGCCCGGCCTGGCGAAGACGCGGGCGATCAAGGTGCTTGCCGAGAGCATCGAGGGTAATTTTCACCGGATCCAGTTCACGCCCGACCTGCTGCCGGCGGACCTGACGGGAACGGATATCTATCGGCCGCAGGACGGCACGTTCGAGTTTCGCGAGGGACCGCTGTTTCACAATTTGATCCTTGCGGACGAAATCAACCGCGCGCCGGCAAAGGTTCAGTCCGCGCTGCTCGAGGCGATGGAAGAACGGCAGATCACCGTCGGCGGGCACAGCTACGAACTGCCCAACCTGTTCATGGTGATGGCAACGCAAAACCCGATCGAGCAGGAAGGCACCTATCCATTGCCGGAAGCTCAGCTCGACCGCTTTCTACTGCACATTCGGGTCGGTTATCCGAGCGTCGAGGATGAACGCAAAATCCTGGTTCTCAATCGCAACGAGGCCCTGTCGGGGGAGCGCGATGCCTTCGCGCCGCCGGAGCTAATGCCGGAGACGTCTATCATGGAAGCAAGACAGCAGATCCTGCGGCTGCATCTTTCGGAGGAACTCGAGAAATACATCGTTAACATTGTCGTTGCCACGCGTAATCCGGGCGCCGTCAAGAAGGAACTGGATGGCCAGGTTATGTATGGCGCTAGTCCGCGCGCCTGCATGGGTATCGATCGTAGTGCACGCGCGTATGCCTGGCTCAAGGGACGCGATTACGTGGGGCCAGAAGACATCCAGGAGGTCGCGGCGGATGTCCTTCGCCACAGGCTCGTATTGAGTTTCGAGGCGGAGGCAGACGGCGTCGAACCGGACTCGATCATTGATGGAGTACTGGACGGAGTCGGCGTGCCTTAGCGATATTGGGTAGATAATGCGGCACGACAAGCTACAGGCAGATGCATCACCGGTAAGCGTCAACCAGGCCGAGTTGATTCGCCTGAGCGGGCCTGCGCGAACCATTGCGCTCGATGTGCTCAGGGTGAACTCGCTGCAGACCGGCGCCTATGTCTCGCACTTCAAAGGCCGCGGCATGGAATTCGACGAATCCCGGCCCTACCAGCCCGGCGATGATCCACGCAGCATCGACTGGCGGGTCACTGCGCGCTCGAGCGAGGCCTATACGAAATTATATCGTGAGGAACGGGAGCGGCCTGTCCTCATCGCCACCGATCTGCGCAGCAATATGCACTTTGCAACCCAGGGTTGCTTCAAATCCGTCAGCGCGGCACGGGCGGCAGCTTTACTGGCCTGGGCAGCGCATCATCGGGGCGACCGGCTCGGTGGTATTGTGTTCGGAGATACCAGGCACCGTGAGCTAAGACCCAGGCTCGGTCGCCAGGCCGCGCTGCGCTATGTGCATGAGCTCGTGACGCACCCCGACTGGGCCACGCCGGACGATCAGGCCGTGACCGACGAAGGAGCGCCGCTGACGCAGGCGATGGCAGCATTGCGCCGGGTCACGCATCCGGGCAGCCTGGTTATTGTCATCAGTGATTTCATCGGCCTGTCGCGCAATGCAATGTCTTACCTGACTGGCGTGGCGCGTCATAATGAGGTGCTGGCGGTCTTCCTGAGCGACCCGCTGGAGCGGCAGCTACCGCCGCCCGGCCGCTACCGGCTGGTCAGCCATGATGAGGAGATGGCGATAGATACTTATGCGCGCGGTGCCAGGTCCGACTACCGGCAGCTTTTCGATGATCGGCTCGCAGCCATGGAAAAATTCTGTCAGCGTTACGGCATACATCTGCTGCACCTGTCGACAGAAGATGATCCGATACAAACCTTGCAGCAGGCGCTTGGACGCCGCGCCAACTGAGGGCGCCGTAATGGATCCACTTGAGATTCCGCTCAGGGACCTGCATCTGCCCGAGATGATCGGGTGGTGGCCGCTGGCACCTGTCTGGTGGTTGCTGATTATGCTGCCGTTCGCGGGTCTGGCTTTTCTGCTTTATCGATTGTTCGGCAAGTGGCGCCGTAATGCTTCGCGTCGTGTAGCGCTCAGGGAACTGGCGCGTATACAGTACGAATACAAGGATGGTGTTGACGAAATTTCGCTGGCGATCGAGTTGTCCGACTTGTTGCGGCGAACCATGCTGGCCTATGCGCCGAGAAACGAGGTTGCCGGGCTGACCGGACGAAGCTGGTTGCAATGGCTTGATCAGGGACTCGACGAGAACCCGTTTAGCGAGGGGCCCGGACAAAACCTGGAGTCCCTGCCATATCGTCGTCCAGAGGGCATCGAGGACGATGTCGACCTTCAGGGCCTTATCGACGCCGTCAAAGCGCGACTGCAAACGCCCCTGCTGGAGGCACTCTGATGTGGTCCCTGGCCTGGCCATGGATGCTGCTGGCACTGCCGCTGCCCTTACTGGTGCGCAAGCTGATGACGCCTGTCGTTGGCTCACCGGATGCCGGTCTCATGGTGCCAAGCTTCAAAAGCTTTGCCGTTCTAAGCGATCGCTCGGAGGCCGAGCAGCTTCTGAACTGGCGCTTCTGGCTCAGTGTGATCGCATGGTTGCTGCTGGTGCTGGCGGCCGCAAGACCCGAGCGCATCGGAGATGAACTCGAGGTGCCGGTATCCGGCCGCAATCTGATGCTCGCTGTTGACCTGTCCGGCAGCATGGATGCCAAGGACTTCGAGCTCGGCAGCCGCCGGGTTGATCGCCTGACGGCTACCAAGGCGGTCGCCAGCGATTTCATCGGGCGCCGTGAGGGTGACCGCATCGGACTTATCCTGTTTGGCGAAAGGGCGTATTTGCAGGTGCCGCTGACACTCGATCGCGAAACGGTGAAGATTCTCCTGCTCGAGGCATTCATTGGGCTCGCTGGTGAGAAGACCGCGATTGGCGATGCGATCACCCTGGCCGTGAAACGCATTTACGATCAGGGTGCGGAGGCAGAAGAACAGGTCCTGATTCTGTTGACAGACGGCGCCAATACGGCCGGTGAAATCGACCCGATCAAGGGCGCCGAACTGGCGCAGCAGATTGGTCTGCGCATTTACACCATCGGCATCGGCGCCGAGCAGATGGTTGTTTCATCAATTACCGGCGGCATGCGGCGCGTAAACCCCTCTGCCGACCTCGATGAGGCGACGCTCACCCGGATCGCCGAACTGACAGGTGGACGATATTTCCGCGCCAAGGACACGGCCGGGTTGCAGGACATCTATCGGCTGCTGGATGAGATGGAACCAGTGGCCGAACCCGAAGCAGGATTCAGGCCGGTCAAGACACTCTTTTATTGGCCTTTAGGCGGTGCGTTTGTGCTCGCCGCGTTTCTCGCCGCGATGAATTTACTGGCGGGACTTAATTTTGCCCGCGAACGCAAGGTTAAATTGAATGCTGGCTGACTTTCACTGGTTACGACCCGAATGGCTGTGGGCATTGCCGCTCATTGCCTTAATGACATATGCGCTGGTGCGCCGGCAGTTGGCGCCCGGCAGCTGGCAGCGGATTATCGATCCGGCGCTGGCGCCGTTCATACTTTCACGGTCGCAGGTCAAGGGGCTGAATTACCGCTGGTGGCTGATCCTGATCGGCGGCGTACTCGCGGTACTTGCGCTCGCCGGCCCCAGCTGGAATCGCGTCGAGCAACCCGTGTTCCGTTCCGCACAGGCCCTGGTCATCGCGCTTGATCTGTCGCGATCGATGGATGCACAAGACCTGACACCGAGCCGGCTGACCCGGGCACGTCTGAAAATTCTGGATATCCTGGAGCGGCGGCGAAGTGGTCAGACCGCGCTCGTGGTCTATTCATCGAATGCATTTACCGTGACGCCGCTGACAACCGACGCGGATACGGTGGCTGCGCTGGTCAACAGCCTGAGTACCGACATCATGCCAAGCCGGGGCAGTTACCCGGTTGCGGCAATCAACAAATCAGGACAGTTGCTTGAACAGGCGGGCGCCTCGTTCGGTGAAGTGCTTCTGATCACCGATGGCGGAACCTCGCCAGCCGCGGAACGTGCGGCTAAAGACCTGCGAAGCGCCGGCTATTCCTTGTCCGTGTTGGGTGTCGGTACCGCCGCCGGGGCGCCGATTCCGCGCGTGGGTGGCGGATTCGTCGCCGACCGATCCGGCAACATCGTGGTTCCACGGCTGGAGGAAGCAGCGCTCAGGAGCCTGGCGGCTGCGGGCGGCGGGCGATTTGCGACGCTGTCCACCGATGATCGCGATATCGATATCCTGTTGTCAGGCGAGGTTGGAAGCACTTTGGCTTCCGATGAATCGCTTGCCACGGATCAGTGGCAGGAAGAGGGGCCGTGGCTTTTATTGATACTCGTGCCGATCGCAGCGATGGCATTTCGCCGGGGCCTTGTTTTGCTGTTGCTGGTGTTCCTGTTGCCGCTTACCGAACCGGTCTACGCGTTCGGTTGGCAGGACCTGTGGCTCACCAGGGACCAGCAGGCGCAACGCCAGCTCGACGAGGGCAACGCGATGGAAGCCGGTGAGTTGTTTAAACATCCGGGTTGGCAGGCAGTTGCCAAATACCGTGCCGGCGAATACGGTCCGAGTGCCGCCGGCTTTGCCGGCCAGGAAGGCATCGATAATCTTTACAACCTTGGCAACGCGATGGCGAGGCTCGGGGAACTCGAAACAGCAATTGATGCTTATGAGCAGGTTCTGGAGTTCGATCCAGACATGGAGGACGCACTGTACAACCGGGATTTGCTGAAAGACCTGCTCGAACAGAGCCAGGATTCGCAGGGCGGCGAACAGGGTGATCAGGACAATGCATCGGAGTCCGGCGGTGGCGCCCAGCAGTCGGAAGGTCAGAGTCAGTCCGATAACTCCGCGCAGGAAGGGGCGACCGGAGATCCGGGCGCCGAGGGCGAATCTTCCGTGCGCGACCCGGAGAATGTCAATCAGGACGATCTTGACGCGATACAGGCGGAACTCGAGCGCGCGGCACAGGAGGCGCAGCAACGCTCAGGCGAAGCCCGGGAAAGTGAGGCCATGAGCCAGGTGGACGCGGAAGCGATGCGGCGGGCGCAGGAACAACGCCAGGCGATGGAGCAGTGGTTACGGCGCATCCCGAACGATCCTGGCGGATTGTTGCGGCGCAAGTTTCGCTATCAATATCAGCGTCAGGGCAAGGATCAGGACGGCAACAACCTGTGGCCTGACGATGCGGTGCAGCCATGGTAATGAGACTCCGATTCAGGCGACGGATAAAAGCTTTATCAGGAGCATGGGCGCTCGCGTTGATGATGATCGGTAGTGCAGAGGCGGCGGTTATCGCAACTGTCGATCGTTCGGATATCGAGTTGAACGAATCGTTCACCTTGAAGATTACGGTCGATACCGCGATCGACATCGAACCGGATGCCTCGGCGCTGGATGCGGAATTTTTCGTCGGCACTCGAAGCCAGCTGAGCAACACGACAATTGTCAACGGACAAATAAGCCGCTCGCGAACCTGGACTTATGTGCTGATGGCGAAACGGGAAGGAACCCTCCAGATTCCGCCGATTATCATCGGCGCGGAGCAGAGCAAGCCGGTGCCAATCAACGTTCGTGCGCCGTCAAACTCGCTGCCCGGTGAGGCCGACATTTTCGTAACGACTGAAGTCGATCACGCCAGCACTTTTGTGCAGGCGCAGTTGCTCTACACCATCAAAGTGTACCGGTCGGTTGCGACCCGCCAGCCGCGATTGAGCGAGCCGGATATCCGCGGTGTCGAAGTCCTGATCGAAGTTGCCGGAGAAGAGAGGAGTTACGAATCCATTCTGAATGGCAAGGCCTACAATGTCGTCGAGCGAGTCTACGCAATATTCCCGCAAGAGAGTGGCCAGGTTGCCATTGCCCCGGCGAGATTCGAAGCGAGAGTCCTGCGCGACGGGCGGATTACAGGCCGCAAGATTTTTGAGTCAGAGGCGATCGATGTCGTGGTTAATCCGATTCCGCCGCCGCCTGAGGGTTTTCCGGATGCGGTCTGGTTTCCGGCGCGCGAGGTAACCCTCAGTCAAACCTGGTCGCGCGAGCCTGATCGCCTGCCGGCCGGAGAACCGATCACGCGGCACATCACTGTTACGGCTGTCGGTCAGTTGTCGACGCAGATTCCGGTGATTGATCCCGAGGTTGGCGACACAATCAAAATCTATCCTGACAAACCGGAACTCCGGGATACGGCCGAAGCGTCCGGAATCCGGGCTGTTCGCCGTGACCAGTATGCGATGATCGGCATATCACCGGGCGAGGTCCATCTGCCGGAGCTGCAACTGCCCTGGTGGAACATTGATGCCGGAGAATGGCAGCTCGCAAGCCTGCCCGGTACCATTATCAACATTCTGCCATCTGCAAACGCCGCGGCCGTGCCGCCGGTCGTTACTGAACAGCCAGCCCTGCAGCAGCAGTTAAATGCGAGCGGCAACCAGATCGTACAAAGCAGTTTCTGGCGTCGCGTCAGCGGGGTGCTTGCCGGCATTTGGTTGTTGACTGTCGTTGCCTGGTGGTGGTCACGCCAGCCAGTATCCCGCGCGCCCAGGGAGCCAGCGCCGCCACCGATCTACAAACAGCAGGCGAGGTTTCTGAAAGCAGCGCGCAAGGCGGCGCAAGCCGGCGACGGTGCCGGCATCCGATCTGCGTTGCTGGGCTGGGGCAGGCTGGAGTGGTCTGACAACGCGCCGCTGAATATCGGAGATTTCGCAAACCGCGTAGCGATGCCGTTGTCGACGCAGCTCGAGCACCTGTGCCGAGCGGATTACGGTCCGTCGCAAGAATCATTCGATGGTGAGGCGCTGGCAAAATCGCTGCGCTCGATTTCGGTTGTACGTGAAGAAAAAGAAGGGCGTGCGACCGACATCCTGCCACCGCTTATGCCGGCGTAGGAGCTCGCCTGTAGGCCCGCCTGTAGGAGCTTCGCTCCAGCGAGCGATGTTCTTTGACTGGGAGTGGCTGAATCATGCTTGGCAAACATTGCAGGTCATGTTTGAAAGCATGCCCTGCAATGTTTGTCGCCCGGTAGGCCGGGCTCCTACGGACCCCTACCACAACTCCGATGTCCCGAATAAACGGTTTACCAATGCCCGGTATTCTCCATCGACGTCCACGGCTCCGCCGCCGGCAGCGGATCACCGTTTTGCAGCAATTCGATAGAGACATTGTCGGGTGACCTGACAAATGCCATGCGGCCGTCATGCGGTGGTCGGTTGATGGTCACGCCGGCATCGAGCAGCCGCTGGCAGACAGCGTAGATGTCGTCGACGCCGTAGGCCAGGTGCCCGAAATTGCGGCCTTCACCATATTCCTCGGGATCCCAGTTGTGCGTCAGCTCGACTTGCGCTTCTTCATCCCCGGGCGCCGCCAGGAACACGAGCGTGAATCGCCCCTGCTCGCTGTCGTAACGCCTGAGCTCAATGAGCCCCAGCTTGTTGCAGTAAAAATTCAGCGAGTCGTCGAGATTGCTGACGCGGACCATCGTGTGCAGGTATTTCATGGTGGTGTTCGCTCTTCGGTTGAACTGCAGCTTATTATAAGACCACAATGCCGTCAGGCTTCGACTCCGGAATTCATGTTGCATCGCATTCGTGCCATTACGCTCGATCTCGACAATACGTTGTGGGCAATCGACCCGGTAATCAGACGGGCCGAGGCGGCACTATGGGAATGGCTGACGGAAAATTACCCACGCATTCCCGCCCAATTCTCGGCCGAAGGTTTGCTTGAAGTCCGCGAATCCGTGATGGAGGAGCATTGGGACAAGAGTCATGATTTCCGGTTCCTGCGTAAGAAAGTGCTGGAAAAAATCGCTGTCGACTCCGGCTATACCGCAGAACTCGTCGAACCGGCGTTCGCAGTATTCGATCATGCGCGAAATCAGGTTGATCTCTATCCCGATGTCATGCCGGGACTGGAAATGCTCGCCAGCAGCTTCGTTCTGGTCGCAGTGACCAACGGCAATGCAAACCTTGAAACGATCGGAATCCGGTACCTGTTCCATGACGTCGTGGCTGCAGCCGAGGTCGGTTATGCGAAGCCCGCACGGCCGATATTCGATCAGGCGATTGCGAGCAGCGGTTGTCCACCCGCGGAGATTCTGCATGTTGGCGATCATCCGGAGACGGATATTCAGGGTGCCCGGGACGCTGGTCTGCGGACTGCGTGGATCAATCGCAATAACGCAGCGTGGCCGGATGATCTGCCCGAGCCCGACGCAGTGGTGACGACAATTCCAGAATTACAGGAACTGCTGCGGCCGGCAGTGCAACGCATCAACAAGGCCACGTGATTCACATGTCGCGCAGCCCGCTCATTCTTTATGTTCCCGGGCTTAGACCTAAGCCCGAGTATTCGCTGCATCGTGAGCAGGTATTGCGCTGCCTGCTCGAGGGGGTAAGACGAATTGATCCGGATACCGCGGATGAGATGGCTCAGGATGAGCATTGCTTCGATATCGTCAGCTGGACCTACGAATTTTACGGGACGCATCGTGATATCAACCTCGATCTTGCGGATATCGAAGCGGTGCTCAGGCAGAAACAAGCGGCTGCCGAAGACAGGGAAATAGCCACATCGTGGAAGCGTCGTTTTTTACGTTCGCTCTATGGTGCTGCGGACCACCTGCCTTTCCTGATACCGCATTTCGCGGACGAGGAGGTCGAGCTGCAGCTTCGTGATCTGCATCGCTACGCAAAGAATGAAGGCGACATCGCGGAGATCGTCCGGCGCGCAGTGAAAATACCATTGCGCGCGGCAGCGAGCGCGGGCCGGCCAATCCTTTTATACGGTCACAGTATGGGATCGGTAATCGGCTACGACACCTTGTGGCAACTCTCGCACGAGCCAGAGGAGGAAATTCGTATTGACCTGATGCTGACGACTGGTAGCCCGCTTGGGCAACGGCTCATTCAACGCCGGCTCAAGGGATTCAGGAAACAGGGGGTCGAGCGATTTCCAGGCAACATCCGCCGCTGGATAAATATTGCAGCGATCGGCGAGTTGACGGCCATCGATATGACCCTGAACAATGATTTCGGGGAAATGATCCGGCTCGGCCTGGTAGAGGATATCGAAGACCTGGAGACCTACAACTACTACCGCATGAACGGCGTGCTGAACGTGCATGCCGAGTACGGCTACCTCGTGAACGAGGTAGCCGCTAACGTTATTCGAACGTGGTGGAGAGAGGTCCGCTAAACCGGGTCGAGGTTGGGCTTGATGACGATATCAATGCGCCGGTTTCTTGCGCGGCCCGATTCAGTCTCGTTGTTCGCAACCGGATTGGTTTCGCCGAAGCCCGTCGCGATCAGCCGATAGCTCGGAATCCGCATCGCGTTGATCATGTATTGCTGCACCGACTCAGCACGTTTCTGCGAGAGTCGCTGATTGGACTCATCGCCGCCGTAGGAATCCGTGTGGCCTTCGATGAGAATTTCGCTACGCGGAAATACGTCAATCGCCTTCTCGACCTTGGTAAGCAGGTCAAAGCTGCTCTGGCGAAGCTCCGACTTGCCGCTGTCGAATGAGAGTCCAACCAGTCGCAGGATCACGTTATTGCCCTCACGGAACACACGCGCGTCGCTGCGGCTGAACATTTTTTCAACCCGCTCAAACTGTTCTTTAACCCTGGCCTGTGCCTCGAGTCGTTGCACGAGTGCCGCCCGCTCCGCGGTAGCACCACCCAGCCTTTTGTCAAGGGCCCGAATCTCTTCTTCCATATCAGCTACGCGCAGGTTTCCGGCTTCAAATTCCTGCTGCAGGCTCTGGATTTCGTTGCGTTGATTTTCGATGTGCATAACGAGCTCTGCCGTTAGTTCCGCGTGGCCCTTCGCCATGGCAGGCAGGATGTCAGCAGCGCCTGAAATCAAATTCAGCGGCTCTTCCCATTGCAGCACGAGCTGTTCGACAGTGAGATCTTTGTCGCGCACATCCCGGACCACCTCGGAAAGATAAATCGCGTGCTTGGCTTCGTAATTCGCCTGGCGTGCGAGGTTGCGTGGCCGGTCGGTGTCGTAGCGGTTTTCGTTCAGCTCTTTCTCCGCTTCGGCCAGTAGCTGCTTTGCCTTGCCGAGCGTAATTGGCGCGTAACGGCCTACACGTGCGCGATCCGCATCGGTGAGTAAGCGCCGCGTTTCGGTCAGATATTGTGCTTTGATCGCGACCAGTTCGGCATCACGATAAAGACTGGTGGCTGAAATGTCTTTGCGCTTTGCATTCTTCAGATCGCCGCGCTCGAGGTAGCGGATCGCCGAACCAAACTCGCGTTGTGCTTTGTCCCAGATCTCCGGTGACCTATCAGGCGCGTTTGCGTTGGCTGCGTCCTGGCGACTCTTCATTACCTGCGATAGCACGGTCTTCGCCAACTCGGCGGCGGTCGTCGCGGTCCTGAAATGATCCTCGGCGCTGCCAGCCTTGTTGCGAACGTATTCGATGTTGCGGCCACGATTGAGCCCGGCGTCTGCGGCTTCGTAGTCTTTGGTGGCGGCACGGTAGCTGCGTGGCGCCAGCAGGCTGGCATTAGCGGCTTCGGCCGCTGCCCGGGCTGCATCTGCTTCCTTGAAGAATGTGTCGTGCAGCTCGTCCTGAGCCACGGTGAATCCTGCGCCAAGTACGAACAGGGCGAGCAGGAGCAATCTGACAAAACTGCGTAGGGAGGCCATTTTGTAGTTCCAATAGTTCAATAAAACAATAAGTTGCGTTCGATTAAGAGGCGTTCCGGGATATTACATATGCTTGAAGCCCAATTCTGTGGATTGCATCTCTTTATTTATAATCGCTTCTGTCGCAACGGCTGGATTTTACTCCCGATTTGGGCGCCTCGCGAGTCCGGGCGGCGGAAAACAGGGGCCAGGCACTTGGCGTGGAGTGCCCAATATCGCCGAAACTCTGTGACCCAGCTCACCATTCTGAGCACAGATTGGCGCAGCCTGTGAATTTGTGGTGTGGCTCACAGACGCCGGAGAGCCCTGTGGGTAGTCTGAGCCCATGTCTGCAAAGTACTACACACAGTTCAGGCTCACCGACGTAGAGTACCACGGCGGCAACGAATTCAGCGGCGTAGTTGAACTCAGCCAACCGATGGATCAGAACTCTGATGTCGCGGACATTGAAGCCGTACTGGCAAAGAATTTCGACCTGCAGCAGAGCGTTGTAAAGCTCGTTAGCTGGTCAAGGTTGCACTAAAGAATTCGCACTTCTGGCGTCTGCAGTTATTTTCCCCCTGATTCGCCCGGGCTTAGCCCCGGGCTTTTTTTTGCCCTGGTTTTTGTTCGATTCGAGCGGAAGTCGTGGCAGCCCGCCTGTAGGAGCTCGCCCCCAATCCTCCTACATCTAAGAAAATACCTCTATCGATCGGTGAGGATTGATCTTTAGAAATAATGCCAGCAAATGAGTTGTCGCCCGGTAGGCTGGGCTCCTGCGAGAAATTTGCTTATTCGGACATCCGAAAATTGTAGCGACGAATTGTAGGAGCTCGCCCC
>SMWE01000173.1 GCA_004357475.1 Gammaproteobacteria bacterium | reverse complement strand
TAGATCTCAGGAAGCTCAAGAAAAGAAAAGCCAGATAAGTGGGCCAGGGGAATAGCAAACGGGCAGGATACGAAGGCGTTGTCGTTGCGGCGCCCGTGAGCGTGCCCTACGAACGCTTCTCTCCTGAGCCCGCGCACTGGTGGCTTGCAAGGGCGCTTGCCGGTCTTGGGAAACGGGCCGGCCTGTCGGCCGACGACATCGACGGACTGTGCGTTTCATCATTCACTTTATTTCCGGATACGGCGGTCGGCATCACGCAACATTTCGGCCTGACACCGCGCTGGCTCGATCATGTGCCAACCGGTGGCGCTTCAGGCGTAGTCACGCTGCGGCGCGCAGCACGCGCAGTGCAGTCCGGTGATGCAAACATTGTGGCTTGCATTGCCGGCGACACCAATCATGTCGACTCATTTCGCGCAATGCTGACAACGTTCAGTCGTTTTTCGCAGGACGCCTCTTATCCTTACGGCTCGGGCGGACCCAACGGCAGTTTCTCGTTAATTACCAGTCACCACATGAAAACCTATGGCACGCAACGCGAAGACTTCGGAAAAATATGTGTGGCTCAGCGCGCCAATGCGCTGAAGTATCCTGACGCATTGATGAAGTCACCGCTGACGCTCGAGCAATACATGGACGCGCGGCTGATCGCCGATCCCATCGTACTGTTCGACTGCGTGATGCCTTGCGCGGGCGCGGAGGCTTATCTGGTCATGCGGGAAGGCGATGCCAAAGGACAAAATCTGCCGTTTGCAAATATCCTGTCGACGATTGAACGCCACAACGCATTCCCGGACGACCCGGTACAGATTCGTGGCGGCTGGGCACTGGACAAAGACGAATTCTGGAGCATGGCCGGCGTCAAACCGGAACAGGTCGATATGCTGCAGACATACGATGACTACCCCGTCATCAGCGTGATGCAGATGGAAGACCTGGGCTTCTGTGAGAAAGGTGCTGCAAGCGAATTTATTCAGGCAAACACGCTAACCTACGATGGCACATTTCCGCACAACACGTCGGGCGGCCAGCTTTCTGTCGGTCAGGCAGGTGCAGCCGGCGGTTTCCTGGGACTGGTGGAAGCAATCCGGCAATTGACCGGCGAGGCAGGCGACAACGCCGTCAAAGATGCGCGCATAGCCGCGGTGTCTGGTTTTGGCATTATCAATTTCGATCGGGGACTGTGTACCGGTGCAGTACTGCTTGAGAGTGGGCAACAATGACTGAGTTGCTCCAACGACCGCCGAAAAAGGACCCGCAGAAGCGGACGGTATTGCCGACGTCGCCGCCGAGTGCGCGCAGCCGAAAGGCGATTGCGTTTTCAACGGCGGCGGCAGAAGGGCGGCTGGCGCTGCAGATCTGTGCCGAATGCGATCACGTCATCTATCCGGCGCGCGAGCTGTGCCCGAAATGCTGGTCGATGGATTTGCAATGGCAGGACATCCCCGATGGTGGCGAGCTGATTACCGAAACGACGCTGCGCACCAGCGCCAATACCTATTTTCGCGAACGAATGCCCTGGCGCATCGGCACCGTCAGGCTTGACGCAGGACCGATGGTGCTCGCACATATTCACGGCGACGTGGGCGAGTACGAGCGTGTGACGATGATCGCCCGCACCGACAAATCCGGGCAGGGCGTATTGATGGCGCTGCCCGAAAAGGAGACAGCCAATATGGCGGATGATAAACAGCTACGAGCCTTGACCTGTGATCCCAGGCACCGGCGGGTTCTCGTCACCGATGGTCGCACGCAGCTCGGTCAATGCACCGTGAATGCGCTTGCAAATGCGGGCGCCTCGAAGATATTTGTTGGCATTGCCCGGGCATGGCGCCCGTACGATGGCAGCGCGGAACTCGCCGCAGTGTCCGGCGTCGAGATCATGCCGCTGGATATTACCGACACGATTTCCGTGAACGAGCTGGCAGCCGAGATCGGCGGCAAGACCGATATACTTATTAATACGGCGGAACACGTCAGGCCCGGCTCGGCCATGCAGCGCCACGGTATCCTGACGGCACGCGACGAAATGGAGACCAACTACTTCGGACTGATGCGTCTCATCCAGGCATTCGGACCCGGCATGCGCGGGCGCGGTGCGGATGGCGACAACAGCGCCTGTGCCTGGGTGAATCTCTTATCGGTGTACGCGCTGTCAAACTGGTCAGTATTTGGCACGACGACGGCAAGCCAGGCAGCCGCTTACTCGTTGAGCCAGTGTTTACGCGGCGAATTCGCCGGCAGCGGCGTCAAGGTTGTGAACGTGTTGTTCGGACCGCTGGAGGACAGTTGGCGGCAGCCGCTACCGCCGCCCAAAGTGACGCCAAAGCGGCTGGCAGACGCTATTGTTCATGCGCTCCGGCAGGGCATCGAAAACGTGACCTTGGGACCGGTTGCGGAAGACATCGTCCGCCGCTTCAGGGACGATCCGTTCGTGCTGGAACGGGAACTGATGCAGGCACAACAAGGGCAGGCAGTATGAGCAAGAAAAAATCCGGTGCGCTAGCCGCACTCGCCACCGCAATGTCGTCGGGGGATGTCGAGACAGTGGATCTGACGCATACCCTGGATTCCGACTTTCCGGTGATCGTGTTGCCGCCGGAATTCGGCCAGTGCGCTCCGTTTCGTGCTGAAGTCGTGTCGCGATATGACGAGCGCGGGCCGGGCTGGTACTGGCAGAATATTTCCATGTGCGAACACACAGGAACGCACTTCGATGCCCCCATACACTGGATATCCGGCAAAGACCTGCCCAATGCGTCTGTCGATGCCATCCCGGCCGGCGCGTTCGTCCGGCCAGTATGTGTTATCGATTGTTCGAAGGAATGCGCGGAAAATGAAGATTTCCTGCTGACACCGGAATTTATCCAGGCATGGGAAAAAGAACATGGTCAGATTCCTGCCGGTGACTGGGTTTTGCTGCGCTCCGACTGGTCGAAGCGCTCCGGCGCGGCATATCTGAACATGCGTGAGGACGGCGCCCATTCACCTGGCCCATCCGCGGATGCCGTCAAATTCCTGGTCGAAGAGAGGGACATCTTAGGCTTCGGCACCGAGACAGTTGGCACAGACGCAGGACAGGCTGCACATCTGTCACCGCCGTATCCGGCACATCACTTATTCCACGGCGCCGGTAAATACGGCCTGCAATGCCTGCGTAATCTCGATCAACTTCCGCCAACCGGCGCGATCCTGGTTTGTCCGCCGCTGAAAATCAAAAATGGCTCCGGCAGCCCGTTGCGTGTACTGGCGCTGGTTGAAAGGGGGATAGCTTGAGCGCAAATATACCTGTGGCCCTGGTCACCGGCGGCAGCGCAGGAATCGGCGCCAGCATCTGCCAACACCTGCTGGATGAGGGTTATCACGTATTGAATCTTTCCCGGCGGAAATCAGATTCGCAAAGTGATCGGATCACCGACGTCGAGGTCGACCTGTCAGATGTCGAGGCGACGAAAAATGCGATTGCCGAGCTAGCAGAAAAATACGAAATCTTGAGCCTGGTACACAACGCCGGCGTTATCCGCCCCGACCTGATCGAGGACGTAAAACTGGAAGATGTCGAGTACGTGACCAGGTTGCACCTGTATACGAGCATCCTGCTGACACAGGGCGTACTCGAGGCGATGAAAGCGAAGAAGTTCGGCCGCATTGTGCTCATCAGTTCGCGTGCAATGCTGGGGTTGGCAACGCGAACGGGATATTCGGCGACCAAAGCGGCACAGATCGGGCTGGTGAGAACCTGGGCCATGGAACTCGGCCAGCACGGGATAACAGTGAACGCTGTGGCACCCGGTCCGATCGTGACGGATATGTTCACCGAAGTGGTGCCGGAGGACAGTGACAAAGCGCTTGAGATCGCGCAATCGATACCCGTCAGGCGCCTCGGCAAACCCGCTGACGTGTCCCGGGCAGTGATGTTTTTATTGTCGCCCGATAACGGTTTCATTACGGGGCAGTGTATTTTTGTTTGTGGCGGTGCCAGTCTCGGCTCGCTCGCTTTATAAAGGTAATTTGTGGCGAAAGGTCTGAAAATTGTTTGTCTTGGTGGCGGTCCCGCATCGCTGTATTTCTCTATCCTGATGAAGAAAGCTAATCCGGCGCACGACATTACCGTGATCGAGCGCGGCGAGCGTGGCTCCACCTGGGGCTTCGGCGTGGTGTTTTCGGATGAAACATTGCAGGGCTTCATGGATGCGGACGCGGCCAGCTATAAACGTATCGTCGAACAATTCGCATACTGGGGCGGCATCAACAACAAGATCCACGGCAAGACCATCAACTCGCAAGGTCATGGCTTTTGCGGCATGTCTCGGCTGAAACTACTGAACACATTTCACGACCGCTGCGAGGAACTGGGTGTCAATCTCAGGTTCAACACCGACATTACCGATATTGAACAGCTCGAAATCGACCAGCATGACCTGGTCGTTGCCGGCGACGGCATCACGTCGATTCTTCGCGAAGCCTACAAGGACGAATTCCATACGACGATGGACTGGCGGGCGAACAAATTCTGCTGGCTTGCGACGACCAAACCGCTGGACGATTTCACATTCATCTTCACGAAAAACGAGCACGGCTGGTGGTGGGTTCACGCCTATCGTTACGAAGAGGGCATGACTACCTGGATTGTCGAGACCAGTGCCGAGACCTGGGCCTCAGCCGGGATGGACACGACGACAGAGGAAGACACGAAGGCTTATTGCGAGGAACTCTTCAAAGACGATCTCGACGGCCACCCGTTGATCATCAACCGGTCCGCGTGGCGCGCATTTCCGGTCGTCAGGAACGAGAGGCTCTACTACAGGAATATCGTGCTGCTGGGCGACGCCGTCCGATCTGCACACTTCAGCATTGGCTCGGGAACCAAACTCGCGATGGAAGATGCGATCTCCCTGGCCGGTTATTTTCAGGAGACCGGCGATGACGTCAATGCCGCCCTCGAGAAATATCAGAGCATCCGTAAGGATGAGGCGGACCGGCTGCAGCGCACTGCCGTCGTCTCCTTAAGCTGGTTCGAACATATCGACCGTTACGCGAACGTGCAAAGCGCGGAGCAATTCACCTTTAACATGATGTGCCGCGCAAAACGCATTACTTATGAGAACCTGCGGCTGCGCGACCCGCAATACATCGCGGGCGTCGACCGCTGGTTTGCGGAGCAGGCGAAGGCGCAGACGGGATTCGACGACATCGACACCGACAACCCGACCGTGCCCGTCTTTCAGCCATTCAAAATCGGCAACATGCGCATCGAGAATCGATTCGCGATGTCTGCCATGTGCCAGTACTGCGCAGAAGACGGCAATCCGACCGACTGGCATCTGATGAATTACGGTGAGCGCGCAGTGGGCGGCGTCGGATTGTTGAACACGGAGATGATCTGCACCTCGCCGGAGGCCAGGATCACCCCGGGATGCGGGGGCATCTGGAACGACGAACAAACCGAAAAGTGGCAGCGCATCGTCGACTTCGTGCATAACAACAGCCAGGCGAAGATCTGTGCACAGATCGGACACTCCGGGCGCAAAGGTGCAACCTGCCTGCCCTGGGATGGCGGGGTCGACGAACCCTTGCCGGAGGGCGCATGGGAAATTGTCGCCCCATCAGCGTTACCGTATCTCGCTCACAGTGTCGTGCCGCGAGCGGCGACGATCGACGATATGGACAGAATCGTTGATGACTTTGTGAATGCAGCGAAAAATGCAGATCGCGCCGGCTTCGACATGATCGAGTTGCATCTGGCGCACGGCTACCTGCTGTCCTCCTTCATCAGCCCGGTCACGAATCATCGTGAGGACGAGTTCGGTGGCGATATCGCTGGCCGGATGAAATATCCATTGCAGGTTTTGCACGCTGTTCGGGAAGTCTGGCCTTCGGACAAGCCGATGTCGGCCCGCATCTCGGCGACGGACTGGATCGAGGGTGGACTGACCGAGGAAGATATGCTCGCAGTAGCGGCAATGCTCAAAGCGGCACAGCTTGATGTCATCAATGTGTCGACCGGCCAGGTCACCAAGGACGAGGATCCGATATACGGCCGCATGTTCCAGGCGCCGTTCGCCGACCAGATTCGCAATGAGGTGGGCATAGCGACGATTGTTGCGGGCAACGTGACGACGGCCGATCAGGCCAATACACTGATCGCAGCCGGTCGGACCGATATTGTGGCGTTCGGTCGCTCTATCATGAACCAGCCGCACTTCGTTCTGATGGCGGCAGCGCATTATGCGCATGGCAATCAGCAGTGGGCGCCGCAGTACCTGTCCGGCAAGGCACTGGCCGACATACTGGCGGAGAAGGAAAACGAGGAGCTGCTTGAGTTGCGCGCTGCTGCCAAGCCACCGAATCCAAGTGAAGCGCTGGCGATTGCGGTTGCACGCGGCGAAATATTGCAGCGCTGACAGGAGTTTCAACGATGAGTTACAGCACAAAAGATATAGAGGAACTGGTGCAGCCGACGCGCTACCATCGCAACGTCTATACGGACCCCGAGATATTCGACCTTGAAATGGAGCGCATCTGGGCGCGGTCGTGGATTTATATCGGGCACGAGAGCCAGGTGCCGGAGCCCGGCAGTTACATGACCATGAACTACGGCAAGATGCCGGTCGTCATG
>SMWE01000172.1 GCA_004357475.1 Gammaproteobacteria bacterium | reverse complement strand
CCTGTCCACGCACAGTCTCGTGCGCGCAGCAGACGGCTCAGCGCACGGCTTCGGCATGACGGTTGAGCACGCCAGGATCATCGCAGCGACCGGTGGTGTAATCGGCACGTTTGGTGGCGTGGGTGGCGGCATGGCCGGATTTATAGAACACACGCTAAGATTGATTGATACGGTCGGCATCGATCATGTCGGTATCGGCACTGACATGGATGGCACCGGCAACATGCCGGCTGCATTCGACCGCTATCCGTTATTGCCGGAGGCGACTGCAAGATTGTTGGCCAGCGGTCTGGATGAAGATGAAGTTGCCAGGGTAATCGGTGGCAATATTGCTCGCGTCCTTGATGATGCGCAGGCCGGCACAAATGAATCGTGATTGGGAGTGGTCCTATGCTTCGTGATGTATTCCAGCAATTGCTCAGCGGTTCTATTTCGAGACGGCAATTTCTTAACAGGCTGGGCCAGCTCGGCGTTGGTGCTATGGCAGCGACCCAGCTGGCTGATGTTTTCGCCGCAGTTCCCGAGTCCGAGCACAACGTCATACTCAACGACGTCACGGGTGGACGCATCACTTGCGAGACCCTGAAACTGTGGGGTGTCCAGTATGTCTTCGGCAACACCGGCGCATACGAAGCCGGGTTCATCGATGCACTCGTAGATTTTGAGGACATCCATTATGTGCTCGGTCTCCAGGAAGGATCGGTGATGGCCATGGCGGACGGCTATGCCCGCATAACCGGGCAAACATCATTCGTCAATATTCACTCGATTACGGGTACCGCCAATGCACTCGGTATGATCGTGAACGCCTGGGCGGACAGCTCGCCGGTCGTGATCTCGGTCGGATTCAGCGAACGTAGCGGTGAAAACCTCGGGGTGTTCACGGAAACGAACAAGCTGGAAACCATCCCGGAGCTATTTACAAAACTGTCGTTTCGATCGAGTCGGGTTGAGAATCTCGGTGAGTCCCTCCGGCGTGCATTCAGGCTTGCATCAGTGCTGCCAGGCGGCCCGGTGTTTCTGGGTGTGCCGTCCGATGTCTGGGCCGGTCAATGCAAACTAACATCGTTGATACCCGCCAGCCGCACGGTATCGACCAGTCGCATACATCCGGATAGCAGCGCTGTTGAACAGGCAGCACAATGGCTGGTCGACGCGGACAACCCCCTGCTGATCGCAGGCGCGGAACTTCCGCGCTGGGGAGGCCTGGCGGAACTTGCCACCATCTCCGATCAACTGGGTGCGACTGTCAGTGGCGACACATCGTCGAGTCGATCCTCGATGGGTTTTCCCAGCGATCACCCCAGGTATCTCGGTGCGATGCGGGGTGCAATCCAGACAGAGACACCATTCGACGTCGTACTGATTGCAGGCGCCAGCCGCTTTTCATTGTCGAGAAGAGGACACCCACTGATTCCAACAGAGGCGAAGATTATCGAGATCGGACTAAGGGAAGAGCATCTTGCGCGCAGCTACCCGGCCGACCTGCTGATCTATGCACACGCGCAGGAGACCCTTGGACAGTTGGCTGATGCCATACGAGCGAGGAATCCCAACCAGCGTAAAAAAATTTCGCGGGGCCGCGTAGCTGGCGAACTGAAGCAACAAAAAGTAGCTCAGCGTACGGAGGTGCTCGAGAGAGTGTGGGACTCCAGCCCAATCGCCCCGGAACGGCTTGCGAGTGAAATTAACCAGGCGATCGCCAGCAACGCAGTCGTTGTCACGGAAGGCGTTTCATCAGACGCGGCGATCTGGGATTACATGACTTTCGATCAGCCCGGAGGAGGCCGCCGGCACCTGATTTCGTCGGGCGGCAGTCTCGGATGGGGAGTCGGTGCTGCCATTGGCGCGAAACTTGGTGCGCCGGACAACCAGGTCATTGCGCTTGTTGGTGACGGCAGCTACCAGTTCGCTGTACAGGCCTTATGGACTGCTAAGCGATTCGAGGTGCCCATGATCATCGTGATTTTCAACAACCTGGGCTACCAGGCAAACCGCTGGGCGCTTGCGGGACTGGGGGGTCGTGCCGCCGAAACCGGTCACTACATCGGTATCAGCCTCGATGACCCGCAAATCGATCACGTTGGCATTGCCAGGGCTTACGGCCACGAGGGCGAGCGTGTAAGCAGGGCCCGTGATTTAGGCGATGCTTTGAAGCGCGCGGTTGCAGCGGAGCAATCTGGTGGTGTGTACGTGCTTGATGTTTTAGTAGACCGGCGGGGGGGCGGCGCCGACGCCGACTGGCACGAAAAACATGTTCCGCAATTCAGCTCCTGATTAAGGACATCCATGAATTTCCTCTCGAAGCTCCTTTGGTCTTCGTTGATGTAGTAACTGAGGCCGCCGCTCGGGCCAGTTAGCTAGTGAAAGACCGATTATATTTTTGATCGGGGAGGAGAGTATTGGGACCGGACGAGCAGTAGGCAGTTGTGATGTTTCGCTCGCTGGCGACTGTTCTTAGTAAGCTAGATTGCTATTTCCGCCAGTTTGATTTTGCCTTTCAGCCAATTTTGACCTAGATGGTGGCAGTACTTTTCTATTGCCTCTATTGATCCAACGGCGCGGTAATACCACTTGCCATAGTGATTCATTTCTTTAAGCCAACGATCACTGTCGAGGTTAAGTCGAACCAATATTGGCGGTACGTTAGTGGGAATTCGACCTCTTTTGTCGGCTTGGAGTTGGCGCCCGGTCCAATCGATCAGTTGCAAATAGTCCTCTCGCGGCATTGGAATCACATGCGTATCGTGGAGAGCATCATCGGCAAATGGGGCCAGATGTTGATCTCGCTGATAAATTCGCGCTGCGATGGAGGTATGAGAAGAGGTTTCTGGGGTTTTGGCCACTGCTGCACGTATGGGATTGAGATCCACATACGCCATACATCTGATCAGCGCTGTTTCATCGAGCAACGCCTGACACCGAAATCGCCCTTCCCAAAAGCGGCCTTTACAACCGTCTTCACGATTAGAAACTCTAGCCAGCGGCTCGTTGAGACAGCGCATGAACCAGGACAGGCTACATAGTCGCTCGCGCCAGAGCGCGAGTTGTTCGGAGGACGCTTCTTCCGGCACCGAGAAGACTTTGCTCCAGCGTTCCTTGACCTCTTCGTCTGACCAGGTTTCGCTCTTGCTCGAATGAAGTCCTACCACTACATGGTAGTGATTACTCATGACTGCGTAGGCGAGTAAATCGATGGCAAAGATCTGGGACAACTTGGCCATCCGATTCTCCAGCCACTGTTTGCGGTGGCCAAAATCTTTGCCAGTGTGGCGATCTCTGCCACAAAGATACGCACGTCGCACGCACCTAGTGGTGCAATGGTAGTACGGCGTATGATCAAGACTGATCTGAAAGCGTCTGGGTACTGTCACGGCGATTCGGTCCCTTGAAACCTTAACGCATGACAAACTAATTACCGTACAAAAACCACGAGCTTTTGTTTGCTTTTTGGCTAATTTCGCAGTCAATGATGGGTGTCCCGGATCATCCCGGATCAAGAAACGGGAGATGATGGTTGTGCCAGTTCAGAACCGGAGATGATGGGTGTCCCAGTTCAGAAGAAAGTGATCCCTGATCCTGACAATTCGGAAAATTCAGAAGCGCAACACGATTCCGGCAATAGCTTCCAGTTGCCACATAATGGTGCCGTTTATGCGTATGGCACAGATGTTGTTGCTGGGACCGAACTCACAAAACAGATCGGTATCGGAGTCCAGCAAAGTGCCGAAGCCGCGGGCTTCAAGCCGGATTCCCAACCTGTCGGTTGGCCGAATCTGCAGACCTAAGCCAAGTGAAAATGAAAAAAATGAATCGCTGTCGAAACCAGGATTGTTTACCTCAATTCGGGTGACGCCCAGGGTCGCGGCCAGAAAGGGTCGGACTTGATGCCCGTCCCAAAGGTACGTTCCACCCGCATGCAGGTATTGGACATTAAAGTCCAGCGTCGGGTCACCTAACCCAAGGCCAGTTGTATCCGCGCTCGTCTCCTGTCGCGAGTACAGTATCTCCCATTGCGTGATCGGCGAATGCCTGGCATTCAGGATGAGGCCGAAGCTGCCATTATCGTCGAGATCAATCGAAAAGTTTCCATCGGTCTCTTCAAATTCGCCGCCGATTCGATAGGCACCGAATGGAGTAATCTCGAAATTGAATGGCTGTTCCTGTGCAAATGTTGGCGCTGCACATGACAACACAACAACAAATATAGTAATTCGATCAAGCAAAATTCTAAGCTCAAACATGATCACTCGGGCTCCGGTTCCGATAAGCCGTACAACTTAAGGAATCTTAGCAGGCAGATATGTCTGCTTACGCCTTATCTATCTACGCCCCAAAACATGCTGACTTGGCGTGATTATGGAAAGGCATTGCCAATCTTGTGATGCAGGTCACATTTCAGGCGCCTACCCGGCTTTCAATGCGCATACGGATCACAGCCCAGAACCCCCTAACTGACTAATATTTCAAAAGTAATCGTGCCTGGCGAGGCCTGTCCCCGCCGGGCAATCGGCGTTGGTTTGTTCATCGGGGCCGATTCGGTCTCGATGGTGGGTGTCCCCAATTGAGGGTTCGTGGGTGTCCCCAATTGAGGGTCCGAAATTGAGTGCTTGGATAACAGGGGTATGAAATTGAAGTTTGTTGAGAGAATTGCAAGTTGCTGGTCGGCTTCCGCGCCGGCATCGATCGCGCGTGTGTTAACGGCTGGCCTGATCTTTTTCGTGATGCCTTATGCGCAGGCGACCGTTGAGACTTATCAGGAAGGCGTAAGCAGTTACAGCGGCACGCAGGACTCCTATCTTCAAGAAGATACGCCCGGGTCGTCACACGGCACGGAACTATTCGTAGTGTCGGACGCTGATGGCGACGGGATTGAACAGGGATTGATTCGTTTCGATAACATCTTCGGCGGCGGGGCCGGACAGATCCCATTCGGCTCTATTATCAACTCCGCAACCCTGACGGTCGATGTCTACGACACTTCTGAATCGGGAGCGCAGGTACGATTACATCGCATGCTGGTTGCCTGGTCGGAGACGACGACCTGGAACTCGATGACGAACGGCATCCAGGCGGACGACATCGAGGCGATGTCCGCATTCGATGCACAGGTGGTAGATCCTTCGAGTTCAGGGTTGCAAGTGATCGCCGGGCTGGCAGCAGCATTGCAATCCTGGTCTGACGGCGCCACGACTACCGGCTGGGTGATCCTCAATAACAATACCAACGGTTGGAATTTTCGCTCCTCGGAGTTTGACACGGTCGCGAGTCGCCCATTGCTCACGGTCGACTGGACGCCCGGCATTTGTCCCGGTGGCAATGTCACGACCACGACCGATTCCACCGACAACAGTTCCTTACGCGCCTGCATCATCTGGTCCAACGCCAATTCCGGCACCGATACCATCACGGTTCCGGCGGGCACCTACACGCTGACCCTTGCCGGCACGGGCGAGGATGCGGCGAATACCGGTGACCTGGATATAACCGACGACGTCATCATTAACGGCGACGCCGCGGCAGCAACCATCATCGACGGAAATTCGCTCGATCGCGTGTTCGACATCCTGGGCGCAGACGTAACGATGACCAACCTGACGATCCAGGGCGGCGACGTTACTGCAGATGGTGCGGGTGTCGCAATCGACGCAACTGGATCGCTGACCATGACGCACTCGACGGTCAGCGGCAACACGACAACGGCGGACGGTGGTGGCATCGCGACCGCTGGAGGCACCGTTGATCTCACCAACATTACGCTCACCGTAAACACGGCGGACCAGGGCGGTGGCCTCGACTGCGCCGGTGCGTGCACCCTGACCAACGTGACTGTCACCAGTAATATAGCGCCGACTAATGGTGATGGTGTTCGCCAGACCGGCTCGGGCACGATTACGTTCGCCAATACGATCGTCGCCAGCAACTTGTCCGGCGGTGCGACCGAATGCGCTGGTGCCGCGGCCAACCTGATTTCCAGCGGTTACAACCTAAGCAGCGATACGAGCTGCGATTTCACCAGCACGGGCGACCAGGAAAATACCGACCCGTCACTGGGTATTTTGCAGGACAACGGCGGACCGACATTCACCCATGCGATCGCGGACGGCAGTCGCGCGCTGGATACCGGTGATAGCAGTGTCTGTGTAGGTCCCGACAACGATACCGATCAACGAGGTTCGGCGCGTCCGTTGGGTGTCAGCTGCGACGTTGGCTCTTACGAGGCGGCTGCCATAGCGTTCTGCACGGTGACGACGACGGGCGACACTGGGCTGGGCTCGTTGCGCAACTGCATCATCTATGCGAACAGCAATCCCGGCATAACGATTCGTTTCGACATAGCAGAAGCGACCAACCGCAGCGCGGGAGCGGATGACTGGTGGGCTATCACGCCGGCAAGCGCTTTGCCTCCGATTTCAGCCGCTAACACTACGATCGACGCCACCACCCAGACCACCAACCAGGGCGATACAAACTCGAGTGGCCCGGAAGTCGAAATAGATGGCACAGGCGCGGGCGTTGCGACAGACGGGCTGGTGATCGGTGCAACCTCGAGCGGTTCCACCATCCGCGGCCTGGTCATCAGCAACTTCTCCGACAACGGCATCCTCCTGCTTGGCGGGAGCAATACCGTGGCCGGCAACTTTGTGGGCCTGAGTGCTGATGGCACGACACTTGCGTCCAATAACACCAACGACACAGCGCAACAGGGTGGCATCCGAATCGAATCCGCGTCGAACACCATCGGCGGTACCGTCGACGCCGACCGTAACGTTATCTCCGGCAATTTTCAATCGGGAATTGGATTTTACGGTGCCGGCGCGACTGGCAACGACGTCTATGGTAACTACATCGGGCTCGACGCCGGCGGCACGCTTGACAAGGGAAACACCGAAGAGGGCATCGATTTCGAGTTCGCCAACAGCAATACCGTTGGTGGACCGCTAGCCGGTCAGCGAAACATTATT
>SMWE01000171.1 GCA_004357475.1 Gammaproteobacteria bacterium | reverse complement strand
TTCCGGCGCTGATATTCGCGGACGCATCGTGTACGTGCGATTCAAGCACGCGTTCTAAGTATGACAAAAGCCAGACGATTAGAGGGGCCTCGTGCCCCTCTTTTCTATTCTGCGGTAGCGTTGCTACTGGTATCTGTAAAAATTGCGACCGCACAAACGGTCGACCTTTCCACGCTGGAACAATGTGCCGGCCTTGAAACACAGGAACTCAAGCTGGCCTGTTTCGAGGCGATCATTGCCAGCAGCAAAACACCGGATACCTCGGAGCCTGAGGCCATAGACTTTCCTGAGTATGAATCGCCGGTCGCCGACATCGAAGCGAGGCCGGAGGCGCAGCCGCCCGCCGAAGTAATGCCGCAGGAAGCGCCGGCTGTCGATGCCGCACCTGAAAGTACGCCGGCCGCTGTGTCCACGTCGACTGCTGCTGTAACAGTAACGACGGAGCCGCCAGTCGAAGTAGTGCCGCAGGAAGCGCCGGCTGTCGATGCCACACCTGAAAGTACGCCGGCCGCCGTAGCCACGTGGACCGCTGCTGTGGCCGTAACGCCGGAGCCATCCGCTGCCACTGTGACCACAACACCGGAACCGTTGGCCAGCAGTCAGCTAGGGGAGGAACACCTGGACCGCCCGGAGGCAGACAAGAAAGCCAATGAGGACGAAGTGTTTCACGCGAAGGTGACCGAGGTTACCCGGGGCCGCAACAAGATACTTTACTTTCATTTCGACAACGGCCAGGTCTGGCGGCAAATGGAGGCCCGCCACCTCGAGTATCCGAGAAGCGGCGAATTCGAGATCTACATTACGCGTGGCATGATGGGCGATTACCGGCTGCGGATTGGCGATAATGGTCGTATGGTGAGAATCCGGCGCGTTCAATAGAAGGACCCATCACGATGTCAGACGATCAGGTCCCGGATTTCAATATCCGGAAGAGCCTTTCCATGGTGTTCGCGACGCCGCTGGTCGTGCATGACTGGCCTAACAGTGAGTCGCACAATGCCGAACTGCAGCACCTGGTGCTTGGAAAGGCAGCCGACGACGCAAAGAACGACATAACGCGATCAAATGCCGGCGGCTGGCAGTCCGCGGGCAACCTGAGTACCCGGAAAGAGCCCTGCATAGAGACGTTGCGCCAACGGATCGAGAAACTCGTCACGAAGTTGCTACAGGAACTCATTCGTGACGAGGGCAGAGACCGTTCGTTCCGGCTGCTCATCGACTCCTGGGCCAATGTCAGTCGCAGGGGTGATTACAATGTCGTGCACACGCATCCGAACTGCATGTGGTCCGGCGTCTATTACGTCACGCCGGGCAAGCCCGATCCCGATGTGCCCTACGGTGGCCTGCTGGAGCTGCTCGATCCGAGAGAGGCGCATAACTACATACAAATCGCAAACACCGTAATGGACGCGCGAAATTTCTACGAGAACAAACCGGGACGTATGTTGCTATGGCCGAGCTGGGTCAAGCACATGGTGCATCCCTACGTTGGCGAGGGCGTGCGTATTTCCATCGCTTTCAATGTCAATGTCGTGGAAGATGGCCGATAGGCTCGCCCGGCAAGACCAGTCTTTGTTTCGGTTAATTGGCACTCCCTTCCTTGCCACGGCTTGTCGTCCGAGAGCAGCAATCGTCAACATTCGCAAGATGGCATGGTTGCCGTTCCTGCTGGTAGCGACGGTACCCGTGCTCGCCCAGGACGATGCAGCAATCGACGAGATTCAGATCACGGCGACCCGCAGGCCGGCGAAAACGGCAAACGTCTCTGCGGCACTGACGCTGGTCCCCGGCGAAAAAATTCAGAACAAAAAGCTGACCACCGATGCCCTGATGATGCAGCCGGGCGTATTCCTGCAGCAGACGACGCCGGGGCAGGGCGCGGTTATTATTCGGGGTTTGAAGGGCTCCGAGGTCCTGCATCTCGTCGACGGTTTTCGGCTGAACAATGCAATTTTTCGAAACGCGCCGACTCAATATCTGGCGCTGGTTGCGCCGGGCACTGTTGAGCGGATTGAAGTCGTCCGTGGTGCACCGGCATCGCTTTATGGCAGCGATGCCGTGGGTGGTGTGATTCAGATCCTGTCGCGCATGCCATCTTTCGATGCGCCGGGATCAAGGGGTTCGGCATACCTTGCATTCGATACTGCCGATCTCGGCAAGATCGTGCGTGCCGACTATGAAACCGGCAATGAGCGTATAGCAGGCCTTGTCAGCGGTGAATATCTCGACACCGGCAACCGGCGCATTGGCGGCGGGCGACGCATCGGGCCCAGTGCTTATGAATCCCTCGGGGCGAGGATCGCGTTAGCCGCGACTCCCAATGACGCAAACAGCTGGCTCTTCGATCTGCAGTTCGCGAGGCAACCCTCGACACCGCGAGTGGACGAGCTGGTGCCCGGCTTCGGCCAGACGGAACCGTCATCGTCAGAATTTCTTTTCTCTCCAAACGATCGGCTGTTCGCGCACCTTCGCCATACGCGCGAAAGCTGGTTATGGTCTGCCAACTGGACCTTCGATGCCGGCTGGCAACAGATCGTCGACGATCGTATTACACGAAATTTCGGCTCACAGGTTCGCCGGCACGAAAAAAACAGCAGCGACCTTTTCGGATTAACCGCCAGCGCGGCAAAAGAGACGAAACATGGTTCCTGGATTGTCGGCGCCGAGTTTTATCACGATCGGGTCGCAAGCCAGCGAGTCGAAGAGGATATCGCGAGTGGCCTGACCCAGATCGTGCAACCGCGATTCCCGGATGGCTCAACCGTCGACCAGGCAGCTGTTTACGGCAACCTCCTGCAGCGCCTGGGAAATCGCCACACGGTCTCGGGTGGTTTGCGATTTAGCGCGATTGACACCGATCTTGTCGGATCATCCACCAACCAGGATGACGTCAGCGGCGACCTTGGCTGGATATTTGACGTAACAAAACACACACAGTTAATCGCAAATATAGGTTTTGGCTTTCGTGCGCCGAATGTCTTCGACCTGGGGTCGCTCGGCGAACGCCCGGGTAATCGATTCAATATCCCGAATCCGGATCTCGCATCCGAACGGATCACCCAGTTTGATATCGGAGTCCGGCGCCGTATAGAGAACTGGGACATCGAGGTAATTCTGTTTACGTTGCACTACACCGATCGCATCACGTCGGTATTGACCGGTGCTGTAACGGCGGACGGACGGGACATCGTGCAAAGCCGGAATGTATCGAATGCGGATATCCGTGGCGTCGAGGGAGCGTTTCGTCTGACATTATCGCCGCTGTTAACGGCGGACCTGGTCGTCAATTATTTGCATGGCGAGCAGACTGAATCGGATGGAAGCGAAAGCCCGGCAGATCGGATTCCACCGTTCAACGGAAGACTGTCATTCCATTTCCAGGCAAATAATTCATTGACCATCGAGCCTTACGTACTCTTTGCAGGCTCGCAGGATCGGTTGAGCCCGCGTGATGCAAGAGACGTGCGTATCAACCCGGCCGGCACACCCGGCTGGGTGACGGCAAATATCGCAGCAAACTGGCAGGCGAGCGAGCGCTGGCAGGCGATGGCGCGAGTTGAGAATATCCTGGACAAGCAGTACCGCTTGCACGGTTCGGGAATCGACGCGACCGGCAGGAACCTGCTTTTGAGCCTGCACTATTCCTGGTAAGAGTGGTAATCGCCCGCCGGGGCGAGCTCCTGCGATACGTTCACATGGCTTTTTGCTGTAGGAGCCCTTCCTATCGTCACTAAACTAAACAGGTGGAAACTCGATGGGTCCCTGCCGCTCCGGCCAGCGTCCGGTAAAGGGCGCATAGAATTCCCGGATCGCGTGCAGATCCTGTTCCATGGTTTGGCTATCAGGCAGTGTGATGCCAATACCCAATTCTTTCTTCTTGTAGTCGATAAATGAAAGCACGATTGGCACGTTCGCAGATTTGGCTATCCGGTAAAAGCCGGTCTTCCAGTAGGGCTGCCACTTTCGTGTGCCCTCCGGTGACAGCGCGAACCAGAAATGATCGCGTTCGGCAAAGGCGTCCACCACTTGTTGTACGGTGGACGCGCTCACAGTACGATCGATCGACATCGCACCCATTGCCCTGAGCACAGGGCCGAGCGGCCACCAGAAGATTGTATGTTTTGCCAGGAAATGTATGTCCATATTGCGTTCTGTCTTGTAAACCATCAGCCAGAAGCCGTCCCAGTTCGTCGTGTGCGGCGCCGCAATAAAGACTGCCTTGTCCAGATCTGGCGGGTCGCCAACCGGCGTCCAGCCTGCGACCCACAATATCAACCTGGCAATTCCCTGCAACATCGTCAGAGTATTGCTGGCGCCGCCCTGGTATGCAAAGGCTTGTTCCACGGGATAGAATCTTCCTTCATCCTGGCGAGGGGGCACTGATGAAGTCTTTCTACTTGATCTTCTTACTGATCCTGGCAACCGCGATCGCTGCTTGCGGAGATCCTTCTGAAAATAACGCTGTATCGCCGGACGCGGCACCGGAGCTTGTTGGCAACGAGCAGGTGCAGGGTCGTGGCGCCAACAAGGACAACTGGTGGGACGCCTTGCCGCGCCCGGAGTGGAGCGCGTTTGAGAAAGTCGAGCAAAGCGAGGACTGGTTCGAGGTTTATCGGGTGGATGACGACATCTACGCGATTTACGAGCCGGGCCAGTTTGAAGAGGTCATCTCGTTTCTGATTATCGGCGAGGATTTTGCCCTGATGTTCGATACCGGTCTCGGCATCGGCAACATTCGCATCGTGGTTGACCAGTTGACGGATCTCGATGTCGTCGTTCTGAACTCGCACACGCACTACGATCACATCGGTGGCAATCACCTGTTCGATACCATATACGGCACCGATCTGGAATATACGCGGCGCCGGGCGCTCGGTAGCCTGCCCGAGGCCGTTGCCGATTTCCTGCAGGAAGGCTGGGTGTGGAAGCCGTTTCCGCAAGGTTTTTCGAAATCCGCCTATCGAAGCCGTGCCTTTACCATCAGCAAGATTGTCGGCGAGGGCGACCAGATTGATATTGGTGGGCGGGTGCTGGAGATTCTGCACACACCGGGTCACGCGCCGGATTCAATTTGCCTGATCGATCGCGAAAATCGCATCCTGTTCACCGGTGACAGCTTCTACTTAGCACCCCTTTATACGCATATTCCCGGCGGCAGTTTCGCGGACTACGCGAGTACGGCAGCGCGCCTCTCGGGCCTGGCCGGCAGCATCGATCGCGCACTGACATCGCACAACGTTCCGGTCGTTGACGGGCGCTATATGACGGCACTTGGCCAGGCATTTGCGGATATTCAATCAGGTAACGCGAACGATTACACGATCAGCGACGGACTTCGTGAGTATCAGTTCGATGGTTTTTCGGTGATTGTGAAGGAGCAGCAATGAATCGCAGAAAATTTTTGAAGGATGCAGGTGCGTCCATTACGCTCGCATCATTGCCTCTGCAAATTGGTGCGCAGGCAGCGCTGGGAAAAATTGCGACGCGCCCGATTCCTTCGACCGGCGAACCATTGCCAATAGTCGGATTTGGCAGCTCGGCGATATTCAGCGGGGACGATTTCGAAGGCGCCGCCAGGTTACTCGATGTCTTGCGAGACCTCGGTGGCAAATTCATCGACACCTGGCCACCCGCCCAGTCTACATTGGGTCGATATGCCCGGGAAAATTCGGCGCATGATGATTTGTTTCTCGGCACAAATATATCGACGGGAAATGCCGATTTGGATTTACGGGCGCTAACGACCGCGAAAGAGAGCCAGGGAAAGCAGACGCTTGATTTGATTCAACTCCCGAGACCGACAGACATTGATGCGCAATGGCCGATTGTGCAGCGATGGAAGGAGGAGGGACACGCGCGTTACATTGGTATTGCGGTTACCGGCCAGCGCTTTTTTGGTACTGTCGAATCGCTGCTGCAAAATGGCCAGCCTGATTTTATTCAGATCAATTATTCGATGATGGAGCCCGAATCTGGGGAAAGACTGCTGCCGCTGGCAAAAGACAAAGGGGTTGCTGTCGTCACCAACCGGCCATTTCTCAATGGTCAGTATTTCCTTAAGGTTGTGGACAGGGAATTGCCCGAGTGGGCCGCGGATTTCGATTGTCAGACCTGGGCACAATTCTCGTTAAAGTGGATTCTTGCGAACGGAATCGTCAATTGCACACTGACTGAAACGACCAAACTACATCACGCCATCGACAACCTGTCGGCCGGACTCGGACGCCTGCCCGATGAGCGGGAAAGGGCACGCATGCAGGCATTCATCCGGTCGCTCTGAGCATTGCGCCACAGGCGCCGGCCGCGACCGTTTAAAGACCCTTAGACTGTCGCAATTTGGCGAAAAATGTCGAAGTAAGTTGTTGATTTTCAAATAAATGACGGTAGCTGGACCTGCGTCACTTATTTATCGTGCGGACTGTGTCAAAAAGACCTGACTAAGCGATGTCAGGAACTTGTCATGAAACTCGTGCTCGTGCTTGGGCTGTCGGTATGCATGCTGTCACTGCTGGCTGCAGCAGAGGTCGTAGTACCAATCGATTCCGTTGAGAACTTCGTCAACATTCGCCTGTCCCCGGACGCGAAGTCCGAAATTGTTGGAAGACTCCAGCAGGGCGAGTCAACACCGATCGTTCGGTCGATCCCGGAATGGCACGAGGTTGAAATCGCCGGTGATGCAACGGGTTTCATCAGCGCTGACTGGACCAACGTACTCGACCACGCGCCTGCTCCAGTGGCCGAAGTGGTGTCCGGGGAATTCATCGCCGACGAAGAGGAACCGGCCGGGGATTTAGCAGCGGATGTCGAGGAACTGGAGTTTGCCGAAGAGGCAATTGTGGAAGTCGGGATAGTTTCTGAAACAGAAGCCGTAGCAGGAACAGATTCCGAGGCAGTCGAACCCGTAGAAGAAGCGATTGGCGAAACTACCGATGTCGATGAACCGGTTGCCGGGGAGACCATCGTGCCAGTCGTCGTCGGCGCAGCCGGTGAAGCCGGACCACAAGGGCCTCCAGGTATAATGGGCCCGCCAGGACCGCAGGGCTTACCTGGCGCCGCAACCATCGAAGGTTCGAAAAATTTCCTGATGAAATTCACCTCGGCGACGATTGGCGGCAACTCGCTGGTCTTCGATGATGGCAACTATATCGGAATCGGCACCACCGACCCGAAACAACGGCTCGAAGTCAACGGCAACATTCAGATTCACGAGCGCACTGGCCACGTTGCTGGATTGATAATGACACAGTCGTCAGGCGAGTCCGGCTACATCATGCACAATCGCGCCAGCACGCTTACGATCGGTGCGGGCTCGGTCGACCGAATCACGATCGACCGGGATGGCAACGTCGGTTTCGGCACGTCCCGTCCGCTCTACCCGATCGAGATGGCGAGCGGCGCATACGTGAGCGCCGGCGGTGTCTGGACTGACAGTTCCTCGCGCGAGAAAAAGGAAAATATAGTTGACTTGACACCGGAAGAGGCGCTCGCTGCGCTGGCAAATCTCGAGCCTGTGACTTTCAATTACAAGCAGGACATTAAGGAACAGTATGTCGGCTTTATTGCCGAGGATGTTCCACAGCTTGTCGCCAGTGCGGATCGCACCGGGCTTAGCGCGATGGACATTGTCGCGGTCTTAACGCGTGTGGTTCAACTGCAGCAGCAACAAATTGCGGAACTCGAGTCACGGCTGGAACGGCGAGACTAATTCAGGACACCGCGCTTCCGCAGCGCCTGTCTGGCCGCAGCGATTCCCACAACCAGCACGGCCTGGATGCCATAGTTTGCGGCTGCCGAGACGTTCAGCGGATTGTCATCGAAGAAGAGGATCTCGTCCTGCCGGCAGTTGTACCTTTTCGTAACCATTTCGAACGCCTCCCTGTCCGGTTTTACCAAACCCGTCTTGAATGACAGGAATGCGTGGTCAAAAAGTTCGCCGATCTGACCCGCGATGTCGTCACGGTTCCAGTGCAGCGCGTTGATATTTGACAGCAGGGCCAGCTTGATATTGTTCGGTATTGCGTTCAGTACGCCGATTGTTTCGTCAAAGAGTCGATCGGGCCAGGAGTCGAATCGCTGCAGAAATTCCTGCCAGTCATACGGCAATTCAGCATCGCTTACGATACGTCTGGCGAAAGACTCAGCATCAATTGCGCCACTTTCGAATTCGCGAACGGCGGGAGAGCGCAGCCACCGCTCCATGAATTCAACTTCGCTGATCTTCAACCCGAAGGTTTCGATGGGGTCGTTCAGATTCAGCAATACACCGCCGAGATCGAACAGTATTACTTTGAACTGCTCATCGTACGCCATCAGTCTCGAATCTTCGTGTTCCATAACGTTGCGGCCAGCAGCATGGACAGCACAGACGCACCGATCCAGAACATGATTGGGGTATCGAAATCATAGGTGCGTACGCCGTCGATCACTGTCATCTCCTCACCGAGCAATCTGGCGGTCAGGAAATCCTGAGTCGCGGCGCCGACATAGCTGAATACGCCAACGAAGCCCATTGCGGCACCGGTGGCGCCTCGCGGTGCGATGTCAACGCCGAACAGGCCGCCAATAGAAGCAACCAGTCCGCTAAGCGCTGCTCCGTAAAACGCGAAAGCAACCATTAGCACGAAGTAATTCTGCGGTCCATAAAAGATGACGATTAACGCAACCACCTCGACCATCGCAAAGAAAAGGTTCGCAGGGGGACGACGCGTGTCGAAAACCTTATCCGAAAGATAGCCGTAAGCAATAGATCCGAATATGCCGGCGGCGGTGTTAATACTGAGAAACAAACCGGCGTCAAGCAGCGAATACCCTCGAATTTCCTGCAGGTAGAGAATGCCCCAGCTATTAATCGCATAACGCGTGACGTACATCAGGCTGCTTGACAGTGCGACAATCCACATCGCCCGGATGCCGAAAACGACCTTTTGCGTCTGCCAGGTCGACATTTCCCTTACTTGTTCCGATTCTTCGCCGGCCCATTCATGCACGTCCGGCAATCCTATGGTCGGGGGGGCGTTTTGCAGGAATGAATACACCCACAAGGCGGCAAATATGCAAAACAGGCCGGGTGCGATAAAGCCATATTGCCAGCCATAGGTCGCAACAACAGCGGCGACCACGAAAAAAGTCAGGCCCTCGCCAATAGAGTGCGAAGCATTCCACAAGCCGTACCGGCGCCCACGTTCCTGGAGGCTGAACCAGTTGGTGATAGAGATGACCGCTGAGGGCGCCGCCATGCCCTGGAACCAGCCATTGAGCGCCCACAATCCGACAGCGACCCACAATAACGTGGACCAGCCCATGAACAGGTTAATAACCGCAGCGATGAAAATGCTGGCGGAAAAAAACAATCTTGGCTGGAAATGATCAGACAGGAAACCGTTGATGAACTTCCCTGCGGCGTAGCAGATGTAAAACCCGGTACCAATCAGGCCGAGTTCCTCGACTGTGAAAATACCGTTGTCGATGATCGGTTTCTTGACAATCGAGAGGCCTAGCCGGCAGGTGTAGATAAAGCCGTAGCCGAGCGTGATCGCCAGCATCACTCGAATACGATGCCTGCGAAACTGTGCGTTGATGTCGGCAGGCGGGGTGCTGGACTCTGCTACAGCCATTGTTCGTCCTTGTCCGGGCAGTTCAGCTTGCCAGATCGGAGTCCGTCAAGCCAATTTGACAATAAACAGAAACTGGCCGGATTCGTTGTCAACGGCAGCCGATGCAGCGCGTTAAACAGGCAGACAGCAGAGAAATATTCGATTTCACGGAGTAGAAACATGAATACATGGAACGCAAGGAACGCAATCAAAGTCGGCCTGCTTATCGCTGGAATAGCGATGGTCAGCAGCGCTGTTATGGCTGGCGAGATCGATGGTATTGCCGACAGGCTTGATGATCGCGGTGACCGCATTGAAGATCGACTCGACGAACGGGGTGATCGGATCGACGATCGCCTGGACAAGCGCGGCGATCGTATTGACGACCGTCTTGACAACAAGGGTGACCGCATCAATGCGCGTTTGGATCGCGCATCTGATCGTGCATCTGACGCGGGCAGAGATCGTGTTTCACGTCGGCTCGATCACCAGGGTGATCGCATCGATCGTCGTTTGGACAACCAGGGCGACCGTATTAATCGCCGGCTGGACAATCGGGGTGATCGAGTGGACCGGCGCCTTGATAACAAGGGTAATCGCATTGATCGCCGCCTGGACCGAAAGGGCAATCGCGCTGATCAGCGCCACGATAATCGTGGCCGTCGCAATAACCGCCGCCATTCGCAGTAAACGACAGCAAAATTCTGGCGTTTGGGAAGGCCCCGCACATTTCGATGTCGGGGCCTTTTTTATTGCGTTGCGATGGTCCGGGTCGCCCCCGCTTCCATCTCAATCCGGATGACCCTGCCGACGCCCCGATCCCGGGGATCTGCCGCGGGCCGAAGCTCGCCCTGGTCACGCCAGATAAGCTGAACGTCACCAAATTCCCAACTGTGCGGCTCGACCCGGTAACCGCGATCGCCAAGTGCGGAGATGGTTTCCTGCGGCAGCGGCCGGCTGATGCTCATCGTGATCAGGTCCGGCGGCAGCAACTGGTGATGGAACCGTGTTGCGCCAACAGCTTCGAGCGGACTCATGCCGAAATCCAGGATGTTAACGATAATTTGAAATACGGAGGTAAATATCGTCGACCCGCCCGGAGTGCCAACCACCAGTTCAACCGTGCCGTCTCTTAATAGTATCGTCGGCGACATCGATGACAGCGGCCGTTTGCCTGGCTGAATTTCATTCGCCGTTTTGCCCACCACGCCGTAGACGTTCGGCACCCCGGGTTTTGCGCTGAAATCATCCATCTCGTTGTTGAGCAGGAAGCCGGCTCCAGCGACGACGACACCGCTGCCGTAGTCCCAGTTGATTGTGTAGGTATTCGATACTGCGTTGCCCCATGGATCGATGATCGAAAAGTGGGTCGTATTCGGTGAGCCGTTACCGGGCACCACCGCGTCAGGTTTTGAGATGGTGTCCGGATTGACCTCTTTCGCCCGGCGCGCGATGTAATCCTCGGCGAGCAGTGCATCGATGTCGATATCGACGAAATCCGGATCACCCATGTACTCGGCGCGATCCGCGAATACTCGTTTTTCCATTTCTGCAACGAGGTGAATGTATTGCGGCGAATTATGTGTGACGCCCTCGAAGCGATGCTTCAGAAAATCCTTCATCTTCAGCATCTGCACGATCGCAAAACCGCCGGAGCTCGGCGGTGGCGCGGATAGTATTTCGTAGTCGCGCCAGTCGGCGCGGAGTGGCTCCCGCCACACCGCTTGGTACGCGGCCAGATCCTCCATCGTGATCAGCCCGTCGCTCCTGGCCATTTGCTCGACAAGCAACTCTGCAGTTTTTCCGCGGTAGAACTCGTCCTGACCGGACTCGGCGATGCGACGCAATGTACCAGCGAGCTCGGGCTGTTTAAATAGTTCATCAGTACTGATAGCGCCGAAGTATTCACTGAAGTTAGTGCGATCACGAAATCGCGCATAGTGATCTCGAATATCATTAACAAGAATTTCGGCAGGATAAAAACCGTCTTCGGCCAGTTCCGCTGCTGGCAGAACGACATCTCTCCAGGATAAAATTCCATAGCGCTGGTGTGCTTTCCACATTCCCGCGACTGTGCCGGGGACCGCCGCGGCCTGTGCACCGATCAGGCTCGCGTTCGGAATGACCTCGCCATGCTGGTCGAGATACATATCACGATGTGCCGCGAGCGCTGCTTTTTCGCGGTAATCAAGAAACGCCGATTCGCCATCCATGTGGGTCAGCATAAACCCGCCGCCGCCGATGTTGCCGGCATCGATATAGGTTACGGCGAGCGCAAATCCTGTCGCTACCGCTGCGTCCACCGCGTTGCCGCCTTGTCTGAGTATTTGTTCAGCAATTTTCGCCGCAAAGGGATCGGGAATGGCAATCGCCGCTTGCCTGGTGACGATCGCCGATTGGGTCGTCGCAACAGATTCGTCGGTTGGCTGCGAGCAGGCAGCTAAAACTAGGCAAAGTACTGGAGCGAAAGGCCGAATGATCCTGGGAAACGCCATATTATTTTTCCGACAATCTGGGGAACGCCGATTTTTTCACGAAATTATCAGGTATGCGAGCGATACTAGTTAACGCCGTCGCCGTCCCGCTCAACCGTCAGCCGGTCCTGGTTGACCAGGTAATGGAGATGAGCGATCGATTCGCCCGTCGCCATGATCAAATTGTGCTTGTTGATCTTGCTCTTGAACAGGGCCGGGAAAACATCGACCGCACGCTTCGGTTCGGCGCAAGTCGTCTCGAGTTTGTTGAGGCTGTCAACATGTTCTGCGATCAGCGCGTCGAGGCGTTCATGGGCGCCGCGAAATGGCTTGCCGTGCGCCGGAAGTACCAGCACGTCCGCGGTAATTCGGTTTTTCAGCAGGCTCAGTGATTCAAGCCAGTCCGCAAGCGGATCTGCGTCCGGTTCGGTCGGATAGACGCTGACGTTCGAGGATATTGTTGGCAGGAGCTGATCACCGGAAATCAGGACGTTAGCCTCACTGCAGTAAAGACAGGCGTGCTCCGGAGAATGGCCGCGGCCAACGATGACTTCCCAGTGATTGGCGCCAATTTGCAGCTTGTCGCCGTCCTCGAGGCGGGTGTAGGACTCCGGCAGTTCTGCAACATACTTGCCAAACATACCGAACATCTTGTGGTAGGACGCCATCTGATCCGGCGGCCGCATAAAAGCGATTTCCCTCGCGCGGCGTCTTGCGCCCGGTGTCGGCTACCAGGATGCGGCACAGGAAATACTCTTCACGCGACATCCAGAGAGGAACATCGAATATTTTGGTGAGCCAGCCGGCGCACCCTACGTGATCCGGGTGCAGGTGCGTAACGAGAACACGTTTGACCGGCTGATCCTGCATTACTTTGGTGAAGGTCTTTTGCCAGACTGCCCGGGACTCGTCGACATCGACGCCGGTGTCGACTATTGCCCAGCCGTCGCTGTCTTCCAGTAGCCACAAATTAATGTGGCCGAGTGCAAACGGCAGCGGCATGCGCAACCAAACGATGCCCGGCGCAACCGCCATCGTTTCGCCGGTCTCGGGTCGCTCGGAGAATTCGTAGGCGATCTGGTCGCTGGGTTTTATGGCAAGCATCGACGGATCATCGCACGTGGAGAAAGGAAATACTCAAGTGTCGCGGAACATCGCGCAAGCAATCAATCGGAAGGTCAGGCTGCCTGGCTCGTTACCTGCACGTATCCGGTGAGTTTCGACGTGATCCGGGCGCGCGCTTTTTCGGCGGCGTCTACCTTGACCGGGCCGTAGCCGCGTATCTCCAGATATTCGTTTACGATTTCTATCGCGAGGTCGATATTGTGCGGCGAAAGATGTTGCAGCAGGATCTCGATATTTTTTTCGAACTCGCTGATCAGCGCGCGTTCCATGCGTCGCTCAGCGGTTATGCCGAACAGGTCGAGACGCGTTCCACGAAGCTTGCGGAGCCGGGCAAGCAATCGAAAAGCCGGAATTATCCAAGCACCAAACTCCCGTTTACGGGGACGGCCACGGGCATCGACGCCGCGACTCAATAACGGTGGAGCGAGGTGAAACCGCAGTTTAGCCTTGTCACCATAATCCCTCCGCACTTTTTCAAGAAAGCCGGTAGCCGTATGCAGCCTCGCAACTTCATACTCATCTTTATAAGCAAGTGTCTTGAAGTAACTGCGGGCGCAAGCCTCGGTTAGTGGCAGCTTATCGCCGCCACCAACTGCCGTTTCAGTTTGCCGGACTCTTTCGACGAGATCGGTAAAACGCCTGGACAGTGCCTGGTCCTGGTAATCTACCAGGAAATCGGCCCTGCGGAGGATGATCTCGTCCAGCGACTCGATGCCTCTGACAGTCTGCTGCGGATCCCCAATTTGCTCCTGCACGAATTCCGGATCGGCCGCCGCGATGCGACCCCAGCCAAACGCTTTTTGGTTTTGCTCGACCTCTACGCCATTCAGTTCAATTGCGCGCAGCATCGCGTCAAGTGATATTGGCAGCAGACCCTTCTGCCAGGCGTAGCCAACCATCAAGACGTTTGAATAAATCGTGTTGCCGAGTAGCGACTCCGTCACCTGATTTGCCGCGATTGTCGACAGATTCTGTTTGCCCACCACAGTTTGTATCGCCTCGACCCTGTCTGACGCCTTTAGACTGGCATCGCGGAACTTGACAAAGTCGGCGGTCGACATTTCGGTCGTGTTCAATACGACACGCGTATGTCCTTTTCGCAAGGTGCTTGAGGCCTTCGGTGACGAGCTGACAACGAGGTCGCAGGCAATTAGCGCATCTGCCTGCTGTTCGTCGATGCGTACCTGGTAAAGGTCGGCCGGGTCGCGTGCAATCCGTATGTAACTCAGCACTGGGCCGAATTTCTGCGCAAATCCCATAAAGTCCAGCACACTGGCGCCTTTACCTTCAAGGTGAGCCGCCATTGTAATCAACGCGCCGACCGTAATGACGCCGGTACCGCCAACGCCTGTCACCAGCAGATCGTAGGGCGCGTCAAGGGTCGGTGCTTCCGGGAGCGGTAGCGACGCGAGTTTTTCCCCGGGAAACTCGCTGTCCCTGGCCTTGTTGCTTTTGACGCGATTGCCGCCCTCGACAGTGACGAAACTCGGGCAGAAACCGTTGATGCAGGAGAAATCCTTGTTGCAGCTGTTCTGATCGATTTGCCGTTTGCGGCCAAATGGCGTTTCCTTTGGAATGACGGACAGGCAGTTCGATTCGACGGAACAGTCACCGCAGCCTTCGCAAACGAGATCATTGATGACGACGAACTTGTTCGGATCTGCAAGGGTACCCCGTTTTATGCGCCGCCGTTTTTCGATCGCACAGGTTTGCGCATAAATCAGAATGGTCACGCCCGGAATCTCGCGCAGTTCACGCTGAATCGTATCGAGATCCTCGCGGTGCGAGAGCGTCGTACCGGCTGGAAAATCGGCGAGATCGAAATTCTCCGGCTCATCCGAAACCAGTGCAATTCGCTCGATCCCTTCCGCACGGACAGAGTGAGCGATGCGCTCCACGGTGATCGGGCCGTCGACAGGCTGGCCACCGGTCATTGCCACCGCATCGTTGTAAAGAATCTTGAATGTCATGTTGGTCTTTGCGGCGAACGCCTGGCGAATAGCCAGTGACCCCGAGTGATAGAAGGTACCGTCACCAAGATTCTGAAAAATGTGGCGGCCACCGTTGTACAGGGACCGGGTGACCCAGTTTATGCCTTCGCCGCCCATCTGGATCAGCCCATCGGTATCCCGGTTCATCCAGTTCGCCATGAAATGACAGCCGATGCCCGCCAGCGCCTGCGACCCCTCGGGCACGCGCGTCGACGTACTGTGCGGACAGCCGGAGCAGAAATACGGCGTTCTGGTTGCGCCGCTGATCTTGATAACTGTGGATTCTCCGGCGATCATTCCTGCCGCCCGTTCGCTGAATCCCAGTCCGGGCATGGCAGCATCCAGCCGCTTCGCCACGATGCCAGCCAGCTGGATCGGCGATAACTCGCCTACCCAAGGGACTAGGCGATTTTCGAATTCGTCTTCCTTGCCAACCATGCGCTGCGGTTTGCGGCCCGGGTAGTCGTAAAAGTATTCCTTGAACTGACTTTCGATCAGGCCGCGTTTTTCCTCGATGACCAGCACCTCGTGCTTGTCGCGCACGAATTCGAGTGCGGCATCGTGCGCCAGCGGCCATACCATGCCTACTTTGTAGACATCAAGGCCGATTCGCCGGGCCTCATTACGGTCAATTCCGAGCAGACGGAGCGCCTCCATCAGATCGAGATGGCCCTTACCGGTGGTTACGATGCCGTAGCGGGCGTTCGGCGTATTGAAGATTTTGCGGTCAATCGGATTTGCGGCGGCAAAGGCGAGCGTTGCCGCTTTCTTGGCTTCGAGACGTTCTTCGATCTGCGGGCCCGGGTAGTCCGGCCAGCGAATATGCAGTCCGTCAGGCGGAATCTCATGCTCAGGCGTCACGAAGTTCCGGTAAGGCGGTAGTTCTACGGACATCGCCGACTCGACCGATTCGGAGATTGCCTTGAATCCGACCCACATGCCGGAGTAGCGGGACAGGGCGATACCGTAAAGTCCGAATTCAAGGTACTCCGCAACATTCGCCGGGTTCAGGTTTGGCATGAGCCAGCTCAGGAAGGCGACATCAGACTGATGTGGCATCGACGAAGAAACGGCGCCGTGATCGTCTCCTGCAATAACGAGTACACCGCCATGGGGAGAACTTCCGTATGCGTTGCCGTGTTTCAGACTATCGCCGGCGCGATCGACGCCAGGACCTTTGCCGTACCAGATGCCGAAAACGCCATCCACTTGCTTGTGGGGATCGGCCTCGACCTGCTGCGTGCCGAGAATGGCGGTCGCAGCAAGTTCCTCGTTGACGGCGGGGAGAAACGAGATATTGCTTTCTTTGAGAAATTTACCTGCGCGCCACAATTCAATGTCGTAGGTGGCCAGCGGTGAACCGCGATAGCCGCTGATGAATCCCGCAGTGTTGAGGCCGGCCGCGTGATCCACCGTTCGCTGCATCAATGGGATGCGTACCAGGGCCTGGATGCCGGTCAGGAAAACGCGTCCCGATTCCCTCCGGTAGCGGTCATCGAGTTCATAGTTATCCAGCGGGAAGTGCGCCTGTTGCAGTGCGCCTGAGGCAGCCATCGGGTCTCCTGAACCAATCGCCGGTTTGAGCGCTTATGATGGCAGAAATTGCCGGTCAGCGTATGCCAGAAATACCCGGTTTATGGTTATAAATAGGGATAGAAACCCGTAAACTGTTATAAAATGATAATATATCCCAAATTACTCAATAAAGTGATATAGCTGATGCTGAACAAGAAGGACCGGGCAATTCTCAGTGAGCTGCAACGCGACAGCCGCCTGACGATGCAGCAGCTGGCGGAAAAGGTCGGCATGTCGAGTTCCGCCTGCTGGCGCCGCGTGCGGAGCCTCGAAGAATCGGGCGTCATTGATCGCTATGCGGTCATCGTCAATCCAGCCAAAGCCGGGTTTTCGCTGTCGTCAATGACGCTGGTATCGCTCGCCAGGCACGAAGAAAGAAGTGTCGAAAATTTCATCAAGGAAGTAATGCGGCACCCGGAAGTGCTGGAATGTTTTGCGACCAGTGGTGAAGCTGATTTTCACCTGAGGGTCGTCGTCGAAGACATCAATGCCTATAACAAGTTTCTCGACGACTTCATTTTTCGAATTCCGGGGGTATCCCAGGTTCGTTCAAATATCGTGCTGAAGGAAATCAAGGCCGACACCGCCCTGCCGTTATAAAAGGGTTCGGATCCCGTTTATTCCACGACTTCATTTTTCGAATTCCGGGCGCCTCCCAGGTTCGTTCAAATATCGTGCTGAAGGAAATCAAGGCCGATACCGCGCTGCCATTGAAAAATTTATATCGCCCGCTGGGGCGGGCTCCTACGGGTTTTGCTGTAGGAGCCCGCCCCAGCGGGCGATCATCCGTCAATTAGCCGCGAATTTTTCCCCATTCTTCTTCTGTCGCAACCATTGTGAGGACATCATAGGTTGCGACGATCTCATCATCCTGATTCGTAACTTCCGTATCCCAGCGGACTTCTCCGTATCCTGATCCCTCGCGCAACGATTTTCGTTTGCAGGTAAGACGCACTTTCAGGGTATCGCCAAAGTTAACCGGTTGTGCGAAACGCAGGTCATCCAGTCCGTAATTCGCCAGCACCGGACCGAAGTCGGGATCGACGAATAATCCTGCGGCGAATGACACGATCAGGTAACCATGTGCGACCCGTCCATCGAAAAAGGGATTCTTCTTCGCAGCTTCTTCATCCATATGTGCGTAGAAATTATCCCCGGTAAATTCAGCGAAGTGATCGATATCATCAAGTGTCACCTGCCGGGACTTCGTGTGCAGCGTATCGCCTAGGTTGAGTTTTTCGAACGTTTTTCTAAACGGGTGCAGGTCGGATTCGGTCTCCGAACCGCCTCGAATCCAGCGATTGCCGATTGCGGCAAGCGTATCGGGCGATCCCTGGATCGCCGTTCTCTGCATGTAGTGCAGTGCACCGCGAATGCCGCCCAGTTCCTCGCCACCGCCGGCGCGGCCCGGGCCGCCGTGCACGAGCTGCGGTAACGGAGACCCGTGACCGGTCGATTCGGCGGCGCAGTGGCGGTTGATGATCAGCATACGGCCATGCCAGGCAGCGGTGCCGAGCACGAGTTGGCGCGCAACGTCATTGTCATTGGTAATAATGGAGCCGACCAGGCTGCCCTCCCCGAGGCGCGCCAGCTCGATTGCTTCATCCAGGTTCTCGTAAGGGAGGATAGTGCTCACAGGTCCGAATGCCTCGACCGCATGCACGGCAGTCGCGGACAACGGGTGTTCGCAGTGGAGCAGGGTGGGCATGAAAAACGCCCCTTTTTCAATGTCGGCGTCGACCAAGTCAAAATCAACTCGGTTCCCATACACGATCGTGGCTTCGCCAGAAAGCTCTGCAACGCGTGTACGGACCTCTTCGCGCTGACTTAATGTAGCGAGTGCACCCATGTCGACCTCAGTGCTGGACGGGTTGCCGATGCGAATCTCGCCAAGCGCTGTCGATAGTGCTTTGACGAGATCGGCTGCCAATGCCGATGGTGCAATGATCCTGCGAATGGCCGTGCACTTCTGGCCGGCCTTGCTGGTCATCTCCCGCGTTATTTCCTTGATGAACAATTCGAACTCCGGCGTATCGGGTGTTGCATCGGGGCCAAGAATCGAGGCATTCAGGGAATCTGTTTCCGCCGTGAAACGCACTGATTCGGATACGACGCGCGGATGCTGTTGCAGTATTTCGGCGGTCGATTTCGACCCGGTAAATGCCACGGTGTCCTGGCAATTCAGGTGATCGAAAAGGTCGCCAACGCCGCCGCAGATCAGCTGTATCGATCCTTGCGGCAGGATTTCCGATTCGATCATGCGTCGAAAGACCAGTTCCGTCAGGTAGGCGGTGCTCGATGCCGGTTTGATGATTGCAGGGACGCCGGCAAGGATCGCTGGAGCCAGTTTTTCGAGCATTCCCCAGCAGGGGAAATTGAAGGCATTGATGTGAATGGCCGCACCGAGCCGCGGCGTGAAAATATGCTGACCGACGAAGGTGCCGTTCTTTGATAGCATCTCGGGAGCGCCATCGAGGTACACCTTGTCGTTCGGCATCTCCCGCCGGCCTTTGCCTGAGTACGCGAATAGCGTTGCAATGCCACCATCGATGTCGATCCAGGTGTCGTCTCGCGTTGCCCCTGTTTTTGTGGATAGCTCGTAAAATTCCTTTTTGTGCTCCAGCAGGTGTTTGGCGAGTGCTTTGAGCATGATTGCGCGTTCGTGAAAGGTGTATTGGCGAAGATTGCTGCCGCCGGTACGCCGCGCGTAATCCAGCATCGCAGCGAAATCGAGACCTGAGCTCGTAATACTGGCGATCGTATCGCCGTCAACTGCACTGGTTAGCAACTTGCCGTCGTCGGCGCCAGTGAACCAGTTGTTTTCTGCAAAATTCTGAAGTTTCATTATTCGATTCCCGGTCCGGCCGCGATTATGGCCGCATACAAGGATACACAAGAAAAATAATCTTGTAATATTTGGTGTCACAATGCACCGTTCACGACGTTTTTACTCCAGGTAGCCCGCAGAAGAAAATGACCATTGAAAATTCAGCCAGGGTATTACTGGACGAGTTTCGTTCGCGACCTACCATGCGGGCTGGCTCACTAATCATTACCGTGTTCGGCGATGCAGTTCTGCCGCGTGGTGGCGTCGTATGGATCGGCAGTCTCATCCGGGTATTGGGCGATTTCGGCGTAAGCGAGCGGCTGGTCAGGACTTCAGTCTTTCGGCTGACCCGGGACAACTGGCTGGACGTGAACCCGGTCGGCCGGCGCAGTTACTACAGCCTGACCGAGGACGGTGTGCGCAGGTTTGAACAGGCGACACAGAGAATTTATGGGGAGCCGAGGCAAAGCTGGTCGGGAGACTGGTGTCTGGTGCTGCTCGCGGAGCTCGATGCCGGGCAAAAAGAAACGGTGCGCAAGGAACTGGGTTGGCTCGGCTTTGGTGCGATATCGCCCAATGTGCTGGCGCATCCTTCGCCAGCGATGTCGGACCTGGAACGGACGCTCAAGCAGATTGGCATCGAGCGCGACCTGGTCGTGATGCGGGGCAGGACACTGGGGAAGAATCAGGACGACGCGATGCGCGCTTTGGTACACAAGAGCTGGAATCTCGATGAAATCGATCGACGCTACGGAGAATTCATCACACAGTTCCGCCCGGTGTTCAGGGCGGTTGAAAAATTCCGCAAAGCTGATGGCCGGACAGCGTTCCAGATACGGACGCTGATGATCCAGGAATACCGCAGGATTCTCTTGCGCGACCCATTGCTGCCAGCCGAGATGCTGCCTGCCGGTTGGCACGGTACGGCAGCCTATCAACTGTGCCGCAACCTGTACCGGCTGATTTTTTCGCAGGCGGACGACTTCATGAGCAACGAATTTGAAACCGCCAACGGTCCGTTACCGCCCCCGGCGCCGGAGTTTTATGATCGATTTGGTGGTCTTAACTAGAAAACCACGAGGAAAACGATGGACGATTTAGCGATTGCGAAGCAAAGCACGGACACGATGTACGAAACCGATGCCGCCATACACGTGCTGGATATCAGCATAGAGGTTACCGCAGTGGGCCAGGCTGAGGCGCGATTCGAGGTTCGGGCGGAGATGCTTAACGGCTTCCACGTTTGCCACGGCGGTTATCTGTTCACGCTTGCTGATACCGCGTTTGCCTATGCCTGTAACTCCTATAATAAAAAAACGCTTGCGGCAGGGGCATCAATCGAATTTTTGCGTGCGGCGAAGCTTGGTGATCACATCGTTGCGATCGCAACCGAGCGGCACCGGGGTCACAAAACCGGATTTTATGATGTCGTGGTGAGCAACCAGGATGGTCAGGAGATCGCCTTGTTCCGCGGCCGGTCGCACAGCACCCGGGACACGTTATTCACGTAGTTATGATACAGAAATAATTGAAAAGTCATAAAAAATGTGACATATTTAACGGCTATAACTTTTTCGAGGTGTGATGTGTATACACAGGGACTGGACCAGCAGGGTAAGGAGCCGCAAGGACTGCAACCACGCGAATCTGCTGAGCGCCTCGCCGCGTTTCAGGAGCGTATCGACGCCGAGGAGAAAATCGAAGCCAAGGACTGGATGCCCGAAGCGTACCGGCGAACCCTGGTGCGGCAGATTTCGCAGCACGCACATTCGGAAATAATTGGTATGCAGCCGGAGGGGAACTGGCTCACACGGGCCCCGACCTTGCGCCGCAAGTCCATTTTGCTGGCCAAGGTGCAGGATGAGGCTGGGCACGGTTTATACCTTTACGGCGCCGCTGAAACGCTGGGCACGTCGCGCGATCAGATGGTCGCAGATCTCCTGAGCGGCAAAGCAAAATACTCGAGTATTTTCAACTACCCGACGCTGACCTGGGCGGACATCGGCACCATCGGCTGGCTTGTAGACGGTGCCGCCATCATGAATCAGATTCCGCTTTGCCGATGCTCCTATGGTCCATATGCGAGAGCGATGGTTCGCATATGCAAAGAGGAAAGTTTTCATCAGCGTCAGGGGTTCGAAATCATGCTGGCCTTAAGCCGCGGCTCGGCCGCGCAGAAGGCCATGGCGCAGGACGCCCTGAATCGCTGGTGGTGGCCATCGATCATGATGTTCGGTCCGAGTGATAAAGATTCAAAACACTCTGCTCAATCGATGGCATGGAAGATCAAACGTTTTTCAAATGACGAGTTGCGCCAGAAATTTATCGACGTGACGGTGCCGCAGGCAGACTTCCTCGGACTGAAAGTGCCCGATGATGAGCTCGAGTTCGACGAGGAGACTGCGCATTACAGATTCGGCGAGATCGACTGGCAGGAATTCTATGACGTGCTCGCCGGCAACGGACCCTGCAACCGCGAGCGCATGCAGGTGCGCCGCGATGCGCAGCAGGGCGGCGCCTGGGTCCGCGAAGCGGCACAGGCATACGCCGAAAAACACGCCGCGCAAGCAGCGGCTTAGCCCGAAACTTGAAACGACGAATCGCAGGAGCTCGCCTGTAGGAGCTCGCCCCCAATCCGCCCACATAGCGGATTAAGTATGCTATGAGCGGTGCGGATTGATCTTTAGCGCAACAAGTGAGAATGACGATGTTAGGAAGGGAAAAATGACCGACAAAAGCTGGCCACTGTACGAAGTGTTCATACGCGCAAAATCCGGCCTGAGCCATCGCCATGCAGGCAGCGTGCATGCTGCAGATGACGAGATGGCGCTAAATCATGCACGCGACGTGTACACGCGACGCAATGAAGGTGTCAGTATCTGGGTCGTGAAATCCAGCGAAATTATTGCCTCGGATCCGGCCGAGTCCGCGGCGTTATTTGAACCGGCGAAGGACAAGATTTACCGGCATCCTACGTTTTATGAGATTCCGGAGGGTGTCGAGAATCTTTGACCATGAACAACGAACAGGCACTCTTCAGGTATGTCGTAAGGCTTGGCGATAACGCGCTCGTTCTCGCGCAACGGCTTATCGAAATTGTCGCGGACGGACCGGAACTGGAGGAAGAACTGGCGAACGCCAATTTTTCTCTCGACTACCTCGGTCAGGCTCGCATGTTCTATTCCTATGCCGGTGAAATTGAAGGTGAGGGCCGCATGGAAGATGATTTCGCCTTCAGACGTCCAGACCGAGAATTCGAAAACGTGTTGCTCGTTGAGCAGCCAAACGGTCATTTCGGTGATGTGATTGTTCGCTCAGTGCTGTTCGATGTGTTCTATCTGCTGCAGTTGGAAGCGTTGTCGGAATGCAGCGATCAACGCCTTGCGGAAATCTCACTCAAAACTGCAAAGGAAATTCGATACCACCTTCGCTATGGGTCGCAGTGGCTTATCCGGCTCGGCGACGGAACCGAGGAAAGTCATGGGCGTGTCCAGGACTCACTGGACAAGCTGTGGAGGTTTACCGGCGAACTTTTTAGCGGCGATGAAACCGATGAATGGGTACTCGCCGGGATTGCGGGCCCGGATCTCGGTGAACTGCAGGTCGCATGGACCAGCGCGGTTGCCGCCATTGTTGAGGAAGCAACACTTGCGCTGCCTGAGGATCAGTGGATGGCGGGCGGCGGGCGGGACGGCCGGCATTCTGAAGATTTCGGCTACCTGATCGCCGACATGCAGCAATTGCAACGCGCCTATCCTGGATTGAACTGGTAGGCAATCATGACCGCAAAGCATGCAACCAACAAAAAACATTGCGTTCAGCAGGTCTGGGAGTGGCTGGAAGCGGTACCGGATCCTGAAATACCGGTTCTGAGCGTCGTCGATCTCGGCATCGTGCGACGAGTGTCAGCTTTGAGCGACGGCGTGGAAGTGGAGGTCGCGCCGACCTATTCCGGATGTCCGGCAACGGAAGTCATTGAGAAAAATATTGTAGACAGCCTGCTGGATCGAGGCATCGGCAATGTCGTCCTGAAGCGCGTGCTGTCTCCGCCCTGGACCACGGCGTGGATCACGGATGAGGGGCGCGAAAAATTGCGGGCCTACGGCATCGCGCCGCCCGCAGATGGTACGAGCAAGCGCGCAATGCTGGGCAGCATAAAATCCATTGCCTGTCCCCGGTGCGGCGCGACAACCACTTCACTTGTGAGTGAATTCGGTTCCACGCCATGTAAGGCGTCGTACAAGTGTGACGACTGCCTTGAACCCTTCGAATATTTCAAGTGCATCTGATCGCTCATGAGAAAGTTTCATTCATTGACCGTCTCTGAGCTGAGAAACGAAACTGCAGACTCGATGCGACTGTCGTTGCAGGTACCGGATGACGTGCGGAGCGAATTTGAATTCCTGCCCGGACAACATCTGCCAATTCAAATTGAAATCGAAGGAAAGCCGGTGCGGCGAACGTACAGCATTTGCTCGGTTCCCGGCGAGGGGCCGCTGGAAATCGGCGTCCGCATCCAGCCCGGTGGACGATTTTCCGGATTCGTTGCTGATCAGCTGCATGCCGGGGACGTCCTGCAAGTTATGCCGCCCTTCGGGCAATTTCACGCCACCATCGATCCTGCAAACGAGAAGACCTATCTTGCGTTTGCATCGGGAAGCGGAATCACGCCGATGATCTCGATCATGAAGGCAACGCTTGAGCAGGAGCCAGGCAGCCGCTTCCTGTTGTTCTATGGAAACCGCCGTCAGAACACAACCATGTTCATTGACGACCTTTATGCGCTCAAGAACAGTTTTCCGGAACGCCTGCAGCTTTACTTTCTATTCACGCGTGAAGAACAGGAATACCCGATCTTCAGCGGCCGATTGAATCACGAGAAAACCGGTGAACTGTACAGAAAGTTTTGCAACGGCCTCGAGCCCGACGAAGCATTTATCTGTGGTCCGGATACGATGATTGAGACCGTTCGTGGCGCGCTTCGCGAGCTGGGCATGGATAACGAAGTCATTCATGCGGAGCGTTACGGTGCACCGAGGAAAAATCCGGTCGCGAGTCCTTCGGAGCCGGCAACGGGCGAGCTGGATTTCAACGTCACCGTAATCATGGACGGCCACCAGAAATCGTTTCAGATGTCATCCGAAGCTGGCAGCATCGTCGATGCCGCGGCGAAGCACGGTATTGAGCTGCCGTTTTCCTGCAAGGCTGGTGTGTGTGCAACCTGTCGAACCTATGTGCGCGCAGGCGAAGTCCGCATGGATGCGAACTATGGACTCGAGCCCTGGGAGATAGAGAAAGGCTATGTGCTCGCCTGTCAGTCCCATCCTGTCAGCGACAGAGTTACTCTGGACTACGATAAGATATGATGCGCTGCGCCATTTTAGAGCATCAAACGTGGTTGTCCGGTAAGATACGCGACCATTGAGTTGTCATATCAGAGCCTGCTTCAATCAGGCAACGTTGATTGAACGATCATTACAGGATGCGCCGGAGAGCGTATGAGCAAATCTGATTCATCTGCCAGTCCGGTCGGCTGCCCGCCCGGGCGCCAGAACGCCTACAATCGGCAAGAGCTACTCGCCTGCGCGCATGGTGAGCTGTTCGATCCCGACAGTGCCAGGTTGCCGCTGCCCGACATGCTGATGATCGACCGGATAACATTGATCACGGATACCGGCGGCGAATACGGCAAGGGCGAGGTTCACGCCGAGCTGGATATCAACCCGGATCTGTGGTTTTTCAAATGCCACTTCGAGGGCGACCCGGTCATGCCGGGGTGTCTCGGGCTTGATGCGCTCTGGCAGCTGATCGGGTTCTTCCTTAGCTGGTCGGGGTCCAGGGGGCGCGGTCGTGCACTCGGCGCCGGCAAGGTCAAATTCCGCGGACAAGTGCTGCCTGCCGCAAAACTGGTAACGTACAAGCTGCAGATCAAGCGCATGATTACGCGGAGGCTTGTATTGGTCGTCGCAGACGGAACCGTCACCGTCGATGGACGGGAAATTTATAAAGCGGAAGATCTGCGCGTCGGCTTGTTTACGTCAACCGACGATTTTTAAGGAGTCGGCGTGCGCCGTGTCGTGATATCGGGACTTGGAGTCGTTTCATGGGGGTTAATGTGCGCCGTGTCGTGATATCGGGACTTGGCGTGGTTTCGTGCCTGGGCAATTCTCAGTCGGAAGTGCTCGACTCGCTGCGCGATGGCCGTTCCGGAATCACCTTTAACGAAGGGTTCGCAGAAAGGGGCCTGCGCAGCCAGGTCAGTGGTAGCGTCGATATCGACACGGCCGATTTTATCGATCGCAAGGTGCGGCGATTCATGGGAGACGCCGCGGCATACTCTTATATAGCGATGCAGCAGGCTATCGATGATGCCGGGCTCGAAGCGTCCGATATCTCCAACCCGCGCAGCGGCCTGATCGCGGCATCCGGCGGTGCTTCAAGCGCCAATATCGTGATTAGCGCCGATACCTTGCGCGCAAAAGGGGTTCGCCGGATCGGACCCTACATGGTTCCGCGTACCATGGGCAGCACCGTGTCGGCCTGCCTTGCGACACCGTTTCATATTAAAGGTGTGAATTACTCAATTACCTCGGCGTGTGCGACCAGCGCGCATTGCATTGGTGCGGCGATGGAGCAGATCCAGCTTGGCAAGCAGGACCTGGTGTTTGCCGGTGGCGGTGAGGAAGAGGACTGGACGCTGGCAAGCCTGTTCGATGCGATGGGCGCTTTGTCATCAAATTACAATGATGCGGCGTCGACGGCGTCGAGACCGTATGACGTCAACCGTGATGGCTTCGTTATGGCGGCGGGCGCCGGCATGGTTGTCGTCGAAGAACTCGAACATGCACAGGCGCGTGGTGCTAAAATTTATGCCGAGATTAAGGGATACGGGGCAACTTCGGATGGATTCGACATGGTTGCACCGTCCGGAGAAGGTGCAGTCCGCTGCATGCAGCTCGCCCGTTCGACAGTTGATGCACCGATTGACTACATCAATACGCACGGCACCAGTACGCCGGTCGGAGATACCAGGGAACTCGAAGCCATGCAGGAAGTGTTTGGCGATGACGTGCCCCGGTTCGCGTCGAGTAAATCGCTGTGCGGTCATTCGCTGGGCGCCACGGGGGCACAGGAGTCGATTCATTGTTTGCTGATGTTGGATAACGACTTCATCGCTCCGTCCATAAACGTCACAGACCTCGATCCTGCTGCCGAGGGCATGCCGCTGGTGACCGAGAGAATCGATAACGCCGGGATAAAGACGGTCATGACAAACAGTTTTGGGTTTGGCGGCACCAACGCAACCCTGATCTTCCAAAAGCTTTGAGGAAATCGACCGCTTAGGAAGGGCTCCTACGGTAATTCGCTGCTTAGAAAAAATCTGTAGGGGCCCTTCCTAAGCGGGCGATACTGAGATAAGAATGGACATCATCAGTGAACACGCCTGCTTTGGCGGCAGGGTCGGCTTCTATCGGCACGCATCGACAGTGAACAACTGCGATATGCAGTTTTCCGTCTTTCAGCCGCCGCAGGCGGCTGACGGGCCGGTCCCCGTCGTCACATTTCTGTCCGGCCTGACCTGCACCGAAGAAACTTTCATGATCAAAAGCGGCGCAGAGCGTTTTGCTGCTGAACTTGGGCTGATGCTGGTCAACCCGGATACCAGTCCCCGCGGCGATAGCGTGCCGGACGATCCGGACGGAGCGTATGATTTTGGGCTGGGCGCCGGCTTTTACCTGAACGCGACTGAAGCGCCGTGGAACCAGCACTTTCACATGTACGACTACGTGACCAGGGAATTACCAGAAGTCCTGTTTGCGAATTTTCCGGGCGATCGCGATCGGCAGAGCATTAGCGGTCACTCGATGGGCGGCCATGGCGCGTTGACTTTGGGTCTGAGGAACCCGCATATATATAAGAGTATTTCCGCATTCGCGCCGATCTGCAGTCCGATCAATTGTCCCTGGGGGCAGAAGGCGCTACGCAATTATCTCGGAGCGGATCAGTCGACCTGGATCGAATACGACGCAACAGAACTTGTAAAAAGGCTGGATGCCATTCCCGAGCATGAAATCCTGATCGACCAGGGGATGGCGGACCAGTTTCTACAGCAGGAATTGCATCCGCATCTTTTCGAGGCGGCCTGCAAGGAGCATGGTGTGGCGCTGGAATTGCGTCGTCATGATGGGTATGACCACGGCTACTACTTCATCTCGACATTCATGGAAAAGCATCTGCAGTATCACGCAAGTGTTCTATACGTATAGGCGTCTGCTGACGAATCCTTGACGCAATATATTTGCCTGAGTTGGGCGCAGCCTTGGCGATCGCTACGGAGTGCTGTTCAAGGCGGCATTGTATGACGCCGATCAGCACGCGACCCCGACACCAGCAAATTCTGGATAATGTTGACGGCAAACTACTGAGCAGGCCATTTTTATTGAGTACCCGAGTGGATGCGGGCTGACGTCCGGACTGGATTCCTTTCGCCCCATCGTGCCAACATATGGCCCTTGCGCACCTGTGCTTGGGGAATAGCATCGATGGCCGGACTGCTTTCCAGGGAAAGAATCATTGCGCCTCCGGGCTACAACCGCTGGCGTGTGCCTCTTGCATCGGTCGCAATTCACCTTTGCATTGGTTCCGTCTATGCATGGAGCATCTATAACCCGCCACTGAGCAAAGTATTCGGCGTTGTAGGCAGCGCAGCGGATGATTGGAATCTCGGTGAAGTCGTCTGGATTTTCACGGTCGCCATCGTGTCCCTCGGCTTATCCGCAGCAGTCGCCGGTCGCTGGCTGGAAAAAGTCGGGCCCCGCCTGGTCGGCACTGTTGCCGCTTGTTGCTGGGGGGGTGGCTACATCGTCGGTGCGGCCGGCATCTTCACCCATCAGCTGTGGCTGATATACCTGGGCTACGGCGTTATCGGCGGATGCGGCCTCGGGCTTGGCTATGTATCACCCGTCAGCACCCTGATTCGCTGGTTTCCGGACCGGCGCGGCATGGCCGCGGGCATGGCGATCATGGGTTTCGGCGGCGGCGCGATGATCGGCGCGCCGTTGAAAGAATACTTCCTGAAAATGTTCTATCGCGCTCCAGAGTATCTGGGTGCAACAGAGTCGGTTGAACTGATCACCGAGGCCGGCAGACGTTTCGTCGATGTATCCGGTGTCCTGCAGGAAGTGGTCGTGGCCAGTGCCGCTGATGTGCGCGGCATGACAATGCCCGGGCCTGAAGGCGTCTATGTTGTTGGCACCGGCGCAACTGGAGTCGCCGAGACTTTCGTGGCTATCGGTTTAATTTATTTGATTGTCATGTTGCTTGCTGCATTTTCGTATCGATTACCGGCAGCGGGCTGGCAGCCGGCCGGCTGGCAGCCGCCACCGGAAGATGATCGGCAGCACCTGGTTACGACGCACGATGTCGATATCGACCAGGCATTAAAAACACCGCAGTTTTATCAGCTGTGGATCGTGTTGTGTTTGAACGTGACTGCAGGTATCGGCGTACTGGGTGTGGCGAGAACAATGATTACCGAAATATTCGGCACCACATTGCCGCATATCGTCGACGCGACATTTGCAGGAACCTATGTCGTAATGATCAGTGTGTTCAACATGATCGGCCGTTTCTTCTGGGCCAGCAGTTCCGACCACATCGGCCGCCGCAATACTTACTGGATATTTTTCATTCTCGGGATTCTGCTTTACCTGTCGGTGCCTTTCACGGCGCAGCAGGTCAGCGTCAATCCGGCCGTTGTCTGGCTGGTTTATTTCTATGCCGCAACCATGATCATCTTCACGATGTACGGCGGAGGCTTCGCAACTATTCCCGCCTATCTTGCGGATATCTTCGGCACGAAATTTGTGGGCGGAATCCATGGACGCCTGCTGACCGCCTGGAGCACGGCCGGCGTTCTCGGCCCGCTGGCAATCACGTCCTTACGTCAGAGCTCAGTCAATCAGGCAATACAGGATTTGATGTCAGGAATCGACGCGAACGCATTCGCCGCGCACTTCGGTGCGCCCGTTGAGCAACTGAATGTTCTCATCGAACAAAAGACGGTCACGATCGCGAGCCTGATGGAAATTGCACCACCAGGTACCATCGATCCGACCAGCGGTCTTTACAATACGACGATGATCCTGATGGCCGCATTACTCGCCGTTGCACTCATCAGCAACGCATTCATGCGGCCTGTCGACGCCCGCCACCACATCAAGAGTGGGGTCGGACCCGTATAAGTTTTACAAACCGAAGTACTGACAAGTGTGGAATACTTTGAGCTATTCATGTTATGAGCCAATGGGGTGCAAGCGATGAAGATTGTTCGATTTGAAGCAGCCGAATCTTGTGAACCAGAGAAAGGCTGGAAGCGAATCAGATTGTGTGGAGAACCGGAAATTTCGATCGAACACTTTGTCAAGCCTGCGCGACATGCCTCGCCGGTTCATCATCATGAAAACCTGCAAATTCTCGTCGTATTGAAGGGAACACTTGTCATTAAGACGGATGCTGATGGGGAACGGACTCTTAACGAGGGCGACTGTGCCTTTTTGCCTGGCGGCGAACCCCATTCTGTGATCAACCCGTCGAACGAGCCGGCCGTCGGATTGGACATTTTTGTGCCTGGGAGACCATTTGATTTCTGGCTGGATCGTATCGGTAACCAGGCCGCTTGAATCAGTAACGATGGTGTCCGCTGCTGGTGGTCGAAGGCGGTCACCCAGCCAGGGCCCGGATGCACTTTACGCGTAAAACATTTCGCGATAACTCGTTGTTGTTAAACAAAAAAATGACTAAAATCAGTTGGCCTGACAGCGTATTTTTTCGGCGATTGCCGGCACGGGGCACTCAAGAAATTCGCCCAGTGGTTCCCAGCTGTTGCACGGCATTATTGTTCTTTGCGCAGATGATAATCAAACGCAGGACCATCACCCCCGCCATAGCGGTTGTGAATCCAGACCAGCAGCATGCCCTCGATATGGCGGGCATAACGCAGGGGTCCTAAGTCGATGGCTTCCAGTCCCATACCTTCGACCAGTTCGGCAACCGTCGCTTTTGCCTCAGCGCTATCGCCGACCAGGGGAATGCTGACCGGACCGCCGGAGGAGTCAGGATCAACCATGGTCCGCCAGTTCAGGGTATTGAACGCTTTGACGACATACGCGGCCGGCGCGGCGTCCTGAATTATCTCGGCGGTCGAGGAGTCGTAAACCAGTTTGAAGTAGCCATCATCACTGCGGTCAATTGCATTAGTCGGATCGATAATAATTTTTCCCGACAGGTCACCCAGTCCATTCGTGATCGCTTCGACGGCAGTGCCGGGTACTGCCATCACCACAATGTCGGCGCCGACGACAGATTCCGCTGGCGTCGTCGCTGAGGCACCGTTGCCCGTGCGCTCGACAAGCGCGCGCACCTTGTCTCGCGACGGGTCGCGCGAGCCATAGACGATGGTATGACCAAGGGCTGCGAACTCCGGACCGAGGGCGCCGGCAACGTCGCCGGTGCCAATCACGGCAATGGTGTCTGCAGTAACCGGCACCGATGCCAACAGTCCGGCGACTAATGCCATCCCCCCACAATCGAGCATCCACTTGCGTAACAACATGACGAAATCCTCTGGCGACATGGGCGCCTTAATCGGGTCGAATAAGAACTAGCTGTGTACCTGGCTAACCTGGATGACTGGTTCGATGTTGGTATAGTTTGGAATGTCGCCCATGATCTCGTCGGCATGAGGGCCGAAGGAAGATTGAAAATCTTCAACCGAATCGAAGTAAAGATGCCCCATCGCTATATAGGTGGGCGGTGAATCCGGCGTGCCGCCACCGAGGCCACCATCGATCGCCGAATCTTTGCAGGCGTCGCCGAGCTTCTCACGAACCATTGGCATATGGCTGTTGCGGTAATAGTCCATGTCGAACGAGGCGCCTTCGCTGTTCGGATACATAACGCTTACTTTGATCATTATAAAATTCCTTCATTAGCGCGGGGAATGATGATAATACGACGTTCTCGTCTTATAGTCCGGGTTGCAGGGAATTGTAAGGGGCATCCATTGTCATTGAGTCACGAATTGTCGCTGGCAACTGTAACTTTGCCGCTGCTTGCGGTCTTGTTGCTGGCGCCGCCGCTGGTTGCACAGGAAGAAGAGCTGCCAACCTTCAGGGTAGATCGCATTCCCTCCGCACCCGCATTTTCAGGACAAACCAGGGCAGTCTCCGCCGAGGAAACGGCGTACGAAGTTGTTTCCATTGCGTCTGGCCTGTCCGCGCCGTGGGCGCTGGCATTTCTGCCGGGTGGTGAGATCCTCATCACCGAATATGTCGGGAATATGCGAATTCTGGACACCAAAGGGCAATTGTCCGAGCCACTCCACGGATTGCCGGAAATGTCACACGAGGGCTGGGCCGGGTTGTTCGACGTTGCGCTCGACCCTGACTTTACGGAGAATCAGCTGGCCTATTTCTCGTTCACAGGCAAACCACAGGTACCCGATGGCAAGAATATTCCACGGGTGGGTCGCGGCCGTCTTGATCGGGCCAATCTGCAAATTGTGGATGTCGAAATCATCATTGACGGCAGCGGTTCGCAGGAAATTCATTTTGCGGCGGATGGGAAGCTGCTGGTTTCCGGGGCGGGTGACGTTTTCACAGAAGATGCGCAGGACCTCGGCATTACGTTCGGCAAGTTGCTGCGGTTCAACCCGGACGGTTCTGTGCCCGACGACAATCCCTGGAGCGCGGATCCGAGTGTTCCCTCCGCAATATTCAGTCTCGGGCATCGCGATATCTCCGGGTTCGCGAGCCACCCTGATACCGGCGAGATATGGATTACCGAGCATGGACCGCGCGGTGGAGACGAACTGAATCGTATCCGTGCCGGCGCCAACTACGGGTGGAAGGTTATTACCTACGGTACGGAATACAGCGGTGCGCCGGTCGGCGATGGGCTCACGAAACAGGCAGGCATGGAACAGCCACGTTATTTCTGGCGGCCATCGATCGCGCCGTCGGGCCTGATTTTTTATACGGGTAGCATGTTTCCTGAATGGCGCGGAAATATTTTCGTCACGTCATTGGCCGGGCAGCATCTGAGCAGGCTGGTGCTCGACGGTGATCGCGTCGTTGCCGAAGAAAGGCTGCTCGTCGATCGTGCACAACGTATTCGCGAAGCCCGGGTTAGGGCCTGATGGCGCCCTCTACGTTCTGACGAACGAAGAGGGTGATGCACCGCACGGCACCGCCGAATTACTCAGAATATTCCGCGATTAGCCAGTCAGCCGGGCTACGCGGCTTTTCCCTCGGCAATTTCGGCCGGTACCTGGAACCAGTCAGGTTTGATAATCAGGAGGTCGCACGGCAGGTGTTCGAGTGTGCGCTCTGCCGTGGCGCCAATAAACAGCCTTTTCCAGCGATTTCTCGAGACAGCGCCCATTACCACGACATCGGCTCCGACGCTCTTTGAGAGCTCCGGCAATTCCTCATGCGTTACGCCTGCAACGAGGTGCGATTTCTCGGCGTCAATGCCGTGGAAATTTACGACCTCGTTGAAGCGTTTCTCGTGCTGCTCATGCATTTGTTTCTCGATTTCATCAAATGGCAACGACACTGGAATGTATGCGTTCGCAGTGGCGGTCGCAACGGCGATTCGTGGGTCGTAGGAGTGAAATGCGCGAACTTCTGCGTTGGTCGCATCGGCGAGCGCTTTAGTGATGACCAGGATCTCATCGTCCAGTGCTGCCGGTTTGTCGTGTTCATGCAAGGGATCGATGGCAGCGACAAATGTCGGCTTATCCGAAATATCATGCGGTTTGACCAGCCAGAGCGGTACCGGGCAGATCCGAATCAGGTTCCAGTCGGTGTTGGTCAGCAATGCACGCGAGACGGCTGAATGATGGTGCGTATCCTTGAATACGATATCGGCATCGCAGGCGATTGCGTGGCGGACAATGCCCTCGTACAGCGGGTGATCCCAGGTTGAGGCCGTATTGACGACGAGGCCGGATTCACGGAGCGGCTCGGCCAGCAACTCGAGACGCCGCTTGAGGCCATTACGGATGTCCTCCTGGGCGTTCTCGAGTGACGGATAATTGCTCAGGCGGCCGCCGGTGAGATATTCGTTGTAATAACAGATCAGTAACTCGAGTTCGGCATCTAAATGCTTTGCGAGCCAGGCGCCGCGCTGCATTGCCGGCTGTGCCTCTACCTCCAGGTCAATGACACACAGTATCTTCGAGATTTCCTGCATTGCTTTTCCTTGTCTATGCTGTGCGGTCTTCAGCAATTTCGTCCGGTATGCGGAACCAGTCCGGTTTGACGATCAGGAGATTGCAGGGCAGATGTTCAAGGGTTCGTTCTGCCGTGGCACCGATGAACAGCCGCTTCCAGCGATTCCTGGATATGGCACCCATGACCACGACGGCGGCATCTATATTACTGCAAAACTCTGGCAGTTCTTCGTGGGTCAGTCCTGCGACAAGGTGTGCATGGGCGGAATCGATATTGTGCCTTGCGGTTACTTCAGCAAACTGTTTCTTATGGTCTGAAATGACCAGTTCTTCAAGTTCTTCGAACGGTATTGACACTGGGATGTAGGCGCTCGCGGTTGCGCGGTCGTCGTCGGATCGATGACGCACATGATCTGGCTGATATTTTGCATGGTCCTGCCGTCTCGGAACGGCGGATTATAGCCCTCCAGGGCGTCAGCTTGAGACTAGTCGCAAGCCGGGACCGCGCCTATAAGTCCTGTTGCCTAGCGGATCTCGGAATTTACGTATTATTTTCAACAGACTGCATTTTACTTGCAGAATGATGGGGTACTGTCGGCCGCCATAGGTGTATTTACTGATTCTTGTGACTTCTGCGGTACTATTAAATGAGCCATGGCCGGTTACCGGCGTCGCAGGGTTGCGCGCGCCGGCGCCCGCCGACGCGAAAGGAGGCACTCAACAATGGACCCGAACCAGCCGGACGGACTCCGCGATCGCCTGGAAAACAAGAAATTAGAGTTCAGCGCCCGGCTCGAGCGTATCACTGACAATCTGCGCCGCGGCCTGGAGAGCGATTCCAAGGAGCGGGCGATTCAGCTTGAGGACAGCGAGGTAGTCGATGCGCTCGGCAACGAAGCGCGCAAGGAGCTGGAGAAAGTTTCCCAGGCGTTACGCCGTATGGACGCCGGAAAATATGGTCTGTGTTCGCGTTGTGGCTCGGCTATCGGTGCAAAACGGATCGAGGCTTATCCATATGCCGGCGAGTGTATTGAGTGCGCGACGATAAAGGAGGCAACCGGGGCACGGAACTAGCAGCGGCCTTTTGTCGGATCGCCAGGTGCATGCGGACCAGGTCGGCCAGCGATCTTGCCTCCATTTTTTCCATGACCCTGGCGCGATGAATCTCCACTGTGCGTTGGCTGACGCCGAGTTCATAGGCGATGACCTTGTTGGGTTTGCCGGTGACGACCAGGTCCATTACCTCGCACTCGCGTTTGGTCAGCTTTTCAACCCGATTTGAAACCTACGCTTTTCGATCGCGGGCCGAGCGCCTTCGCTGGTCGGTCTTGAGTGCCTCGAATATTTGATCCAGGAATTCCTGGTCCCGAAACGGCTTCTGAATGAAATCAACCGCGCCCTTTTGCATGGCCTCGACCGCTATTGGCACGTCACCGTGACCGGTGATGAATATGATCGGCAGGGTGCTGCCGAGCTCGTTGAGTTTCTCCTGCAGCTCCAGGCCACCCAGGCCGGGCATGCGGATGTCGAGAACCAGGCAACCGGCCCTGTCGTTGGTATGGCTGGCGAGGAATTCATCCGCCGAATGAAATATTTCGTAATCAAGGCCAACCGACCGCATCAGGAGTTCCATGGCGTGGCGGATCGCCTGATCGTCGTCAACGATGTATACAGTAGAATTCTGACTGGGGCTCTGTATTCACTGTTCAGGGGGTCCTCACGAGTCCTGGATCGCCCTGTTTACCACGTCTGAAGGCATACCTGTAGTCGCATTCGCGCCAACTGACGGCTTGGCCATGATTGCAGGCAAAATGAAATGCACCCGCTAGCACACCTTGCGGTGATCTGGACCGCTGTTTTCGTCGCCGTCGTCGCGGCAAAAAAGACCCGACGGCATTCTGCCTGAATATCGCCGTGCCGCTCACGATCAGGTGGCGGCGGCCGTATTACAATGCCGCGGAATGCTGAGCCAGGTTCTTATCAGTCCAGCCGCTTTGAAAAGCGAATCGTCGCAGCAGTCATCGCCACCAGCGCGAATACGCCCAGGGCAAGCAATTCCTGAGACATATCGCCAAGCGGCGTATCCCGCAACATGATACCGCGCGTTATGCGAATAAAATGGGTCGTAGGCAGAATCTCACCGAGGTATTGCACGATTCTTGGCATACCTTCGAAGGGGAACACAAAGCCGCTTATAAGAATCGAAGGCAGCAGGATGAAAAATGTGATCTGAATCGCCTGAAATTGTGTCTTGACGATGGTAGAAATGAACAGGCCAAGCGCCAGGTTCGCGGCAATGAAGACCGATGCTGCCAGGTAAAGGTCCAGAATGCTGCCACGGATTGGCACATTGAAGAGAAAATGCCCGACAGCAATGATCAACGCCAGTTGCACGATGCCGATCAGGATGTACGGAACAACCTTGCCAATCATGAGTTCGGTGGTACTGACCGGG
>SMWE01000170.1 GCA_004357475.1 Gammaproteobacteria bacterium | reverse complement strand
GTCAGGGTCGCCGATCAACGAGCGGCCGTCGATGGCAGCGCCGCGGCTGTGCCGGCCCCAGTTGCTGGCCATGCGCAGGTCCGCCTCAATAGTATCCATCGCGAACTGTGCGGTCTCCTGCACGCGTGCGATCGACTCGTTGATCACAAATGCGTGCCGGCTTTGGTTGTAGATCTGCACCGCGCCGATCATCAGGAACGAACCGATCGTGAGTGCGACCATCAGCTCGACCAGTGTGATGCCAGCCTGCTGACGAATCGAATTTTTTGCATCGTATCGAATGATCATGGCAATCAGATTCCACGCACAGGAATAGTGATAATGTAGGTCATATTCTCGCCCGGCTCAGTCCAGGCAACCGTAATTTGATAGGTCGGCGGCAGGCCAGCGACGCCAGCGGCAAAAACGACCGTGACGGTGCCGTTAGGCAGCGTATCCGTCGCCTGCTGATCCCAGAGGAATATGTCGTGTCCTGCCATTTGCGCTGCCGTGCAATTGACGCCGCCGGCGACGCAGTTGTTGTTTGCGCCGGCCAGGCCATATACGGCCCCGGCGCCGGGGTTGGCGCGGATGCGGTCGGCAACGTCACCGGCGAGCGTCACCGCGTGATGACGGAACAGGGAGGTGCGTCCCGCCTTCATGCTATGCACATACAAACCGGCGATACCGAGCATGCCGACCGACAGAATGACCAGTGCGATCAGCACCTCGACCAGCGTAAAGCCGCCGATGGTTTTTTTAGCCGGAGTCGTTGATGTCGGTTTGGTAGATTGCATTCGTTTAATTCCGCTAATTAGCAATGGATTCGATTGTCGAGCGTAAATCACGGGCAATCGCCGCCAGCGAAGATTATGTCGTCGTAGTTGCTAATGACTGTGGCGCGTCCGATTGGCGTTATCACGAGGCGGCGCGCGGTCGCTCTGCCACCCTCAGCGATATCCAGACCACGCTGATCACAGATCATTGCGATACTCAGCGCAGGATTGCCACCGAGGTCGCCGCGGCCAAGGCCGGATGGCGCAAATCCGAAATAGTCGGCGCCGCCGTTGGTGATGATGTTGATCGAATCAGGAATCGCCGGATGCGCCCGGAGAACGTTCTCTCCTGCGCCGGCGCGGGCCAGGTCACCGTTAAGATCGATGAAGATGATCCAGCCGTCGTCGAAGCTGCCGCCACATGCTGCTGCCGCATCCATGGAGTTGCTGCTGGCGCATATCGTGATGTTGGACTTGGAGCGAGCCGCCTCCGAGCGAGCCAGGTGGAAGCTTGAATGCAGGTCGTTCGCGACGGCGGTCATGCGGCTGTTTTTCGTAAAGTCGCTGAAATTCGGAACGGCGATCGACATGACAATGCCGATGATCAGCATCGTGATCAGCAGTTCATAAATCGTGAATCCGTGCTGGTTTGCTGTGTCCATGGAGGCAATATACAGGCCCTCTAGATCCTGTTGACAAGTATCCGACAAGCGGCGAAATGACCCCGACAAGCGGTCGGACTCAGGCCATCCATTTAACTTAATCCGGACATCGATAGGGGTTTCCGTGGCGGTCATGCCGGCTCACCCGGGGCCTTCCTGTATAGCTCACCACCAGGGCGCGAGGAGCGGCCCGCCTGGCCTTGTCGCAGAATATGAAGGTGCCATTGGTGGCCCTGAGCACGGTCGTCCGGAATGAAAAACTCTTGCGATTGGCGGTTATCTGATTATGTAAACTCACTGAAAATCGCTGCAGCACGGGCTCGTCCGCATCACGGACCGCCGGCGCATCCCGGTCCAGATTCACGAACATCATCCAGCCCTGCGACCAGTCGAATCCCGGCTTGCAGTGTTGCCCGTCACGCGAGGGGCAGAGGGTGACCGCACGGCGGCGCATCACGGACTCCTTGCGAGCGAGATGGACGGCGTGGAACATGGCGTCGACCTCAACTCTCAGGCGATGATCCGCCAGTATCCTGCCGAACGATGGCACGCCCAGCGACATGACAAGGGCAACCACGCCGATCGTAATAATGAGTTCGTACAGGCTGTAGCCGCCTGCTGCACGCCGGATCACGATCTCAAACCTCCCTGTTTGCAGACCTGAGGCTAATTCATCAGGAGCCCGGTGAGAGGTCGCAAAACTCGGCAATGCCTGCGCATTGAGTATTCCGATCTGGAATTGGTCTATACTTCGCAAACACCTGATTTTGTGAGCATAGTCCCATGTTACGGAAGGACATCCTCGATAAATTGAAGCAGCATGGCGTCATGCCAACCGCGCAGCGGATTGAAGTGGCAGCGGTCCTGCTGTCCCGTCCACAGCATCTGTCGGCGGATCAGATAATCGACAAACTCAAAAGTCGGCGCAGTCGCGTCTCGAAAGCGACCGTCTATAACACGCTGAAGTTATTCAGCGAACAGGGCATCGTGAAAGAACTGAGCGTGGATTCGAGCCGCAAATTCTATGACTCGACCACCCATTCTCATCATCATTTTTATCATGTCGATTCGGGCGAATTGAGCGATATCCCCGGCAGCCAGATAAGCATCAGTGGCGTGCCGCCGCTGCCGAATGGCACCGAGCAGGAAAGCGTCGAGGTGTTGATCCGCGTCCGGGACAAACGCCGGTAGCCGCAAATCGCAAGCAACGCGATACTCGCCGGCACTGCGAATCCTGACATTGTCGGTATAACTCAGTTGGGTGAGCCGGAACCGGCCGAAGCAGGCTTCGGCCCGTCGAAAGCCATGTCAGGGCGACGTGGCCGGTGTTTAGAGTACTGCGGTGTTGAGCCAGGGATGGCAGCGACAAATTGACTTTAGCCGGTATAGCTCAGTTGGCAGAGCGTCTCATTCGTAATGAGGAAGTCCGTGGTTCGAATCCGCGTACCGGCACCAAATTTCTTCACTACACTAATAGATTACAAATTCGCTGATTCACTCAGTCGGCTATGAGACCAGTAAGCCCTCGTTTTTCACTTATGCTGCATCGCGTTTCTCAATGGATTGCCAAGATATAGCGCAGGAATAATTCGCGGTTCAGCGCTTAAATGATCTGATCATTCATTGATTCCGGAGTACCGGCAGAGGCGTCCTTTATTACAGAACGTTCTGCTTTACAGGACGTATTTCCCCAGCTGCTCTTAACGATTGCACTAACGGCAGAATTGCATTCAGCCAGCATGAGCATTAAGTCGTTCGCTTATACTGATACCGGGAATCTGTTCCATGACCGAAGCGCGTGTCGTCATTCAACAATGGCTGGAGGAATACAACACCATCAGGCCACACGGTTCATTGGCCGGCATGAACCCGGAGCAATTCTTACAGTGCTGGACTGAAGGAAAAATGATTCAACAACCGAAAACCCTAACAGCGTGAGTGGACCAAAGATCTTGGGCTTGACACGGACATAACGCCGCACCGTCTTCGGATCGAGCCCCAACTGACGGGCGATCCGCTTCTTCGCCGTGCCCTTAAGCCACAGGCGCAAAACCTCTTTGATCTCAAGCATTCCCACCTCGCGATATGCCACGCTGTCCTCCCTCTCCGGTCCAATTGACCGGCGGAAGGATCGCCTAATCAGCTCACCTCACGCGAGCGGGGGAAAGGTCGTGAGAAAATCTTCAGCCAGGGGTGCATAGGTCGTGAGAACTGACAATGTAATCGACCTGGATTCCACCCGGAAACCGGCTGGAAAAGCTGTCTGGCGAGCGGACGGGGCAATACAGTATCCGCATAAACGATCGGTATCGAGTAGGTTTCGTCTTCAGGAATGGTGATGCGTTTCAGGTTGAGATTGTGGATTATCACTGATTTGGAGAACGCTATGCCCAAGTTCGCACCAATCCATCCAGGTGAAATCCTGAAGGGCGAATTCCTTGATGAACTCAACTTGGCAGCTTATGCTTTTTCGAAGGCTATCGGAATGAATCGAAGCGGTATCAGCGATATCATCAAAGGTGTGTTGAACGTGGCATCCACCATGAAAGGAATCTGCTTATCCCCGGATATTGCGGCGATGGCCTCGAGGTCCAGGATATCGAGACCGGGATTACCGATCAGCTCCCCATAGATCAGCCGCGTGTTGTCCTGAATCGCTGCCCGGAATACATCGATGTCCATCGGCTCCACGAAGGTCGTCGTGATACCGAATCGTGGCAGGGTGTTTTTCATCAGGCTTAAGTTGCCGCCGTACATCTGCGTAGACGCGACTATGTGGTCGCCCTGACCCAGGATCGCAGTAATTGCGCAAAAGGTGGCTGCCATGCCGGAGGCCGTGCAGACTGCTGCCGAACCTCCCTCGAGGGCGGCGATGCGCTGCTCCAGTACGCCTACTGTGGGATTGGTTATGCGGCTGTAAGCATGTCCGCCGCGCTCAAGATTAAAAATGGATGACGCTGTATCAGTGTCAGGAAAGACATAGGACGTGGTCTGATAAATGGGCGCCGCGCGAGCGCCGAACTCGGGATCTATCGTCTGTCCGGCATGCAGGCTAAGGGTGTCAAATAGGTAAAAATGTGACATTTTTTTGGTTTCTTATAGCTTTAGGAACCCAGGTGCAGTGGATCATCGGGATCGACCCCGGGCATGAATTGCAATTTTCGATCCAGGCTTGTCAGCTGGCATACCAGCCCGAGCCAGTTATTTATAATCGCCTTGCCGGTGTCCCCCCAGGTATTATCCACGAGCGACTCCAGGTCCTTTTCGGGAAACTCCGGCGGGGCACGTCCATTGGACTTCGCTTTTTCTGCCCGCTCCATATACATGGCGGCTATCTCAATCGCTTCATCCGAAAAATAGTGTTCCGGATATCGCGGGGCTGACTGTCGTTCATCACTCAAATAACGGGATACTTCCCGCTTGTATTCCTTAAGCAAGCTGTTGGAGTCGTATTCGGGATGCCCCTGGAAATAGACCATACGAATCTGGTCGGGACTGACTGCCAGGTGGACGCCGGCCTCCGGGCTTTCAATGAGGACAATCAGCCCGGCCTCATCGAGTTGCGATCTGCTAATCTCATTGTATCGCGAATGCGGCGCATCGAAACGCGTATTGATACCTCTCATCAGCGGGTGCGCAGGCAGACTGATCCTGTGGCTGTAAACCCCCCACTGCTTTTGCGGTAAACGCTGCCTGTCGATTCCGTAACGATGCTTGAGCAACGCATGGGTAGCCAGGCAGGAACACAGGATGGATGCGACATTGTCCTCTGCCCAGCGTACCACCTCGATCAGCGGCTCCCAAAACGGCTCCTGGTCCAGCGAAGGATTGGCCACGTTGGCGCCGGTGATGATCAGGGCATCCAGACCCTGGTCTGCCAGGTCAGCAAAGTCATAATAGTATTGATTGATGTGTGCGTTGGCCCGCGCTCCACGATTCAGTTCGGCCAGGGAGAACGGGTACACAAAGAACTGGGCTGTCTGCTCACAAGCTCCAACGAGCCCCATGAATTGCGCCTCGGTGGCCGTCAGGGCCGCATCCGGCATCATATTGAGCAGGCCTATGTGAAGTTCGCGAATATCCTGTTGTTGTGCCCGCTCCAGGCTCAACACTTCCTGACCGCGCGCTTGCAATCGTGAAAATGTTGGCAATGCGTTATGTGCAACCAGGGGCATGATTCTCCGCTCCTGTTCCCCGCGAAATTTAGCTGCGTATGACTGCTAATCATAAGTGATGTGAAGCTGTCCGTGGCGCAGTGAACTGGTTCGGAAATTCGCCCGGCACATTGCAAATCAGCAGCAATTCAGGGCCAAAATACTATGAATAACAGCGCGAATCTATGCCGAACTTACGTATCATTGCTGCATGCTTCCGCGAGGCGGAACACAACTGGTAGCAACGTGCCTGGCACTTTAAAAGGCAAGCAATAACATGCTAATTCCCACTAAATTTCCCACAATGATTTGTGGGATATATTATGGTTCTATTGATTGGGAAAACCAGGGTATTTTGCTGTGCGTAGATTCAAGCGAAGCGGGGTCATCTAGTGCGTGCCGAGGAGCTACTCGGAGTGATCCGGACGTTCTGTCGCGAGCATGGCATGGCAGAAACGACGTTTGGGCGGCGCGCCGTCAACGACGGGAAATTCGTCGGCCGCGTGCGTGACGGTGCCCGCGTTAGGCCACACACGCTGAAAAAGGTGGAAGCTTTCATGGCCACGTCCGCAACCCGGCTCCATAAGCCTTTCATCATCGGGTCGGACAAGGAAATTGACACAGACGCAACGCAAGCGACCATGGATAACGGCAGGGATAACGTGAAAGAAGAAATTAGCCACTTCCGGTTCTTCGACAATCGCCAGAAGTATCTGCTCTTCGTCAATACCTGCAGCGAGAAAACGGTGGTGGCCAAGCGCGTCGGCATGGAGATGTCACAATTGCAGCCGCATCCGCCTGCCGTGCGGATATTTGACGCCGGTGCCGGCGATGGCACGGTGCTGACACACGTCCTCCGGGATATGCACTGGCGGTTTCCGACGATGCCGTTTTACGTTGCCACGAAAGAAGTGAGCCTCGAAGACGTCCGGCTAACGCTGCAGAAAATGCCCGATCGTTTCTTCGAACATCCGGCAATGGTCATGATCATCACCAACATGTATTACGCGGAGGCGCCGTGGTTTACGCCAAGGTCTTCCGCGGCCGCCGGCGCCATGATATGGCGCGAAGTTGCCCTGGCCGGATCGACCGCACATGAATTTGAGGTGCAGATCGAAGAGCAAAACGAGTTTCTGAGCAAGAACTGGGGTGCGCACGCCAGCGAGAAGACCGGCAATCCACTCTATGACAGGCCGGCCGTGTTGGTGTTATACAGAGAGGACTATCGGTTTCTGTTGGACGATGTCATTCCTCGCCGCGGCGCGCAGCGAGCCGACTACGATCTCGTCATTGCCTCGCAACCTTATCGGCTCCGCACATCAAACGAATTCAAAGCCAGCAAGGTTCTTGTGCCGCTCGCGCGTTCACTTGCCCCGGGCGGGCGCTTACTCGGCATCCACTCGTATGGTAACGACCCCGGCATGGAGATCATCCAGCGCGTCTGGGGAGCCGATGAAAACCCATTTAAGACGAGTCGCCAGCAGTTGCTCGCGACCGTCAAGTCAGAACTTGGTCGCAGCGCACGTAATTTTAAATTCAATGCATACTCCGACAAACGATCGATCTTTCGTTACGTTATGCATACATTACCGACCGAGATCAACCCAAGCATCGGGACATCAACACTGTTTGCGGCCTGGAACGCTGCAATATATGTGGCTCAGATCGAAGAGCAGCGTCTGAGCGAAGCGCTGGCAGATCCAACCTATCTGCAGGCAACTCAGGACGTGCTTGAAAAACATAACGGTCTTTGGTTCAACGATGAATCGTTCGTCATATCCCGCGCCCGGAACTAGACATGAAGCCAGTCAAGAACACTGAACCAGTGGCAACGGTCCAGACGAACACTGATCCTGAACATACAGATCCGTTTAGCATCGCGCTGCATGAGCTGTCGCTGGAAATCGGTGTTCACGACCTCGAAGCGCTTGACCGGAATCGGCATCTATTGCCGACGGGAGGGCGAATATACGTCAACGCGGTTGCCGGCGAGGGCGCCGAAGCGCGAATCAGGACAGCAGCCCAGCTTACGGCTTTAGGATATCAGCCCGTTCCACATATTGCGGCACGGCGGATGCGAACAGCAGAAGAGTTAGACGATTATCTGGTTGGCTTCGTGGAGCGCGCCGGCGTTAGCGAAATCCTGGTAATCGGCGGAGACCTGGTCGAGCCGCGCGGACCATATGCGAGTGCTCTTGAGGTGATCAACTCAGGCGTGCCGGCTAAACACGGGATCAGACGGATCGGCATTGCCGGCTACCCTGACGGCCATCCCAACATCGACACAACAGTGCTGAAGCAGGTGCTGGCAGCCAAGCTCGCGGCTTGCAGGACTGCCGCAATCGATCCTTATATCGTCAGCCAATTTTCTTTCCAGGCTGAATCAATTATTAACTGGTGTCGCGCGATACACGAAGAACATCCCGATCTTCCCATTCACGCTGGCATCCCCGGCCCGGCCAAGCTTCGGACGCTATTACGCTTTGCCAGGATATGCGGGGTTCAATCGTCCGCAAAGAAATTCCTGGCAAACAAGAAAATGGGTTTTGACCTGCTAAGACGTGCGGCACCCTGGGACCAAATGGAGGCGATCGGGCAATACCGTCTGGAGACCGGTCGACCACTCAGCGCACATCTGTTTACTTTTGGTGGAATTAGCGAGACCGTGAGCTGGTTGCAGAAGGTCCGAACCGACAGGAGACCAAACAGCGGTGTCGTAAGATTCTAGCTGATAGGAAGTTAATCTCGGTCTACGGACTCGCGAAAGACACGGCACAGAATGCGTTCCGGAGCGGCTGTCGGCGATGGGACGTTCGTGAACTCCATGACCTGGTAGTTCGGTGCAGCGAAAATCGGCCAATCCGGCAGCCCATCCGCGTTCGGGTCTCGGATGGTCGCAAACTGTGTCCAGTACGCGATCATTTGATCGGATAATTGCCAGTCAACAACGGTCGTGGTTATCCAGGGATCGTGCGTGCCAAATACATACGGCAGCTCTGCGCCGTGATAGGTGCGAACTTGCGCGCCTGCTCCGCCATCCCGAAGTCGTGCGAAGTAGTACACCCACGCGTTGTCGTTGGAGGCTGACTGAGTGGCGGCCAGGTATTGTGACGGGCACAATATGCCGTCCGCTGTCAAAATGCGATCGATCGCTTTGCGATGGTCAGTTTCAGATTGCACCGCGGCAAGCGCTTCGGGTGTATTCAGGTGGTCCGAAGCTTCAACGGCATGCACGACGTCGTCTTCGTCGACGTCTTTCGGCGTACTGTCATACCACTCGTCGGCGTTGCTGCCGATGATAAAGGGTATGCCGGATAGCTCACCGTCGTTGATGATTTGCCATACGGGTTTCTTCAATAACTGCCCGTCTACAGTAGGTGAATGATAGTAGTCCGGGAATCGTTGTTCGTATTCTTTCAACAGCTCCTGCGCCGGGACAGATCTGAGCTTTTGCAACGCATCAGCGCCTTTGAAACCGAATATCTCAGCCGTTTGCACTCCCCGTTGTCGTTCGTCATCAAGTGTAGGCGAATTGCGATTACTGATGCCGAAGCCGCCATTGCTTTGCAGGATCGCACCGTGGAACAATCCGGCCGCTTTGTCTGAGGCCATCAGGGCCAGGATGTCCTGTGCACCGGAGGACTCACCGAAGACCGTTACGCGCTTCGGGTCCCCGCCGAATTGCCGAATATATTCCTGTATCCACTTGAGTGCCTTGACCTGATCCCAGAGACCGAAGTTGGCAATGCCGTTATCGTCATCGAGATCCGGGTGAGACAGGAAACCAAAAACGCCGAGTCGATACGCGATGCTGACGAGCACGACTCCTCGTTTAGCAAGTGCATGTCCGTGGTAGTTCGGTTCATACGACCAGCCGCTGTTATTGCTTCCGCCGTGAATGTAGACCATGACCGGGAGCGCAGCATTTTCGTGCAGGTCGGGAGACCAGATATTCAGGTATAGGCAGTCCTCGCTCGTGACCAGGTCTTCGAACACATCGCGCGAGCTGCCGAAAATCTCAGCCATGTCGCGATACCAATCCAGAATTCTCGGCGACTGCATGCAGACTGGCGCAAAAGCAGTCGTTTCACGGCGCGCAAGTTTCGTTCCCAGAGGTTGTGGCGGCCGCCATCGCAGATAGCCAAGCGGCGGTTCGGCGAACGGAATACTTCTGAACACCGCAACGCCGACCTCTGCAAGATACTCACCGCGGAGCACCTCGCCGTTCACTTCGACTTCCGGCTGAATGTTACAGGCGATTACTCCGATACATAAGAGAGCCGGGGTCAGTCTGCGCATGATCATGTGTTGGCCTGCAGTGACTTCACAAGGG
>SMWE01000169.1 GCA_004357475.1 Gammaproteobacteria bacterium | reverse complement strand
TTGACATCGACAAGTTACGCCTGAGCTTTGTCGAATTTCTGCACAACCTGCCGTTCTACGGTCTCGCGGTTTTGTGTACCGATGATGCAGGCGTTAACGAAATTCTCTCGCAGGTCGGACGCTCGATCGTTACCTACGGCACCGATAGTGATGCCGACATACGCGCAGAAAATATTCGTTTTGACGGCGGCTTGTCGACCTTCGATGTCGTAAGGAAGGGACAAGAGAATGCGCTCGAGATCAGCCTGCGGCTTCCCGGTTTGCACAATGTTCGTAACGCGCTTGCCGCGATAGCGATTGCTGGCGAATTGCAGGTAAGCGATCAGGCCGTCGTCGACGCACTGGCGAAATTCGAAGGCATTGATCGGCGCTTTCAGATCTATGGCGAGATTCGCACGAAGGCGGGCAAGATCATGCTTGTCGACGACTATGGTCACCACCCGACCGAGCTCAAGGCAACGCTGGCGGCTGCACGCGCTGGCTGGCCGCAGAAACGCATCGTCCTGGCGTTTCAGCCGCATCGCTACACGCGGACGCGTGACCTGCTCGACGACTTTGCAACCGTGTTGAGCGATGCTGATGTGCTGATTCTGCTTGAAGTATATGCAGCCGGTGAAGATCCGATCGCGGGTGCTGACGGCCGGGCTATTGCCCGCGCAGTCAGAAGCCGTGGGGGTGTCGAACCGGTATTTATCGAGTCGACGGAGGAACTCTTGCCCGTGCTCGAGGGCTTGCTGACAGACGGCGATCTTCTGCTGACCATGGGTGCCGGCGATATTGGCGCCGCCGCTGCACGTTTGCCCGGGCAGCTGAGGCAGGGGGCTTCTTTGAAGATCCTGAAATGAAGACAGGCAATATTCAACGAATGCCGTTTCATAATTGGGTGCACAAATGATGGCCGCAGCAAAAAGTCCCGCTGTGTCCGGCGAACTCAGAGAAAACGAGCCGATGAGCCGCCATACGTCGTGGCGTGTCGGAGGCCCCGCGGAATTGTTTTTCCGGCCGGCTGGCCTCGAGGATTTGTCGCTCTTCTTAGGAGAGCTGGCTGCCGACACTCCGGTGTTCTGGCTGGGCCTCGGCAGCAACTTGCTGGTCCGGGACGGCGGGATACCCGGCGTGGTCATCGCCGCCGCCGGAATTTTCAAGGATCTCGAACGTGTCGATGAATTGCAGGTGCGCGCCGGGGTCAGTTTGCCATGCACACAACTCGCGAGGCAGTGTGTCCGCTGGGGCATCGGACCGTCGGAGTTCTTCGCGGGCATTCCAGGCACCGTTGGCGGTGCGCTTGCTATGAACGCGGGCGCATACGGCAATGAAACCTGGGACCGTGTCCGGTCGGTCACCACGATCGACCGGCGAGGTGACGTGCGCATACGTTCGGCAGGCGACTATCGGATCGGCTATAGAAGTGTCACTCCCATTAACGATGAGCACGTTAAGAACGATGAGTGGTTTGTAGAGGCGCTGCTTGAGTTTGAGGCCGGGATAGAGGCCAGCCAGGAGACGCTTAAAGCTTTGCTTGCCCGTCGCAAGAATACGCAGCCGCTGGGCCTGCCAAGTTGCGGTTCCGTTTTCAGAAACCCGCAAGGGGATCACGCAGCGAGGCTGATCGAAACAGCCGGCCTGAAAGGAATCCGGGTTGGCGGCGCCGAGGTATCAACCAAGCACGCGAATTTCATTATCAATCGCAACCATGCCAGCGCGCAGGATATCGAGTCGCTTATCAGTCACGTGCAACGCACCGTAGCGGACGTTCATGGCGTCGACCTCGTGCACGAAGTTCGCATTATCGGCGAGGCGGCATCGTGAGCAAGCAACGCATGGTGATCGAGAACGCTGCCGAGTTTGGCCGCGTCGTTGTCATGTACGGCGGCAACTCCTGCGAACGCGAGGTTTCACTGGTTTCAGGTGCGGCCGTGCTGGCTGCGCTGCGCTCGAGAGATATTGACGCCGTTGGCTGGGACCCGGCCGAGAACGACCTGACAGAGTTTGTGGCAGCAGGATTTGATCGTGTGTGGATTGCCCTGCACGGTCCTGGCGGCGAAGACGGCGAATTGCAGGGAATGCTGCAGTGGCTCAATACGCCTTATACCGGCAGCGGCGTTCTGGCGTCGGCGCTCGCAATGAACAAGATTATCAGCAAGCAGCTGTTCAATGCCGCCGGCATCATCACGCCCGACTACATGGGGGTCGAAGCGATCGGTGACGCCAGGCTGGCCGCCGACAAGTTCGGTTTTCCGCTGGTCATCAAGCCGCAGAGCCAGGGATCCAGTGTCGGGATGAGCAAGGTGTTTGCGGCAGATGAGTTACAAAGTGCGGTGGACCTGGCGTTGAGCTTCGGCGGTCCGGCGCTGGCTGAACGCTGCATCGTCGGTGACGAATCCACGGTCGCCGTCCTGCACGGACAGGCGTTGCCAAGTATCAGAATTGAAACGCCACGCGTCTTTTATGATTATCGCGCCAAGTACGAATCCGAGAACACGCGCTACTTCTGCCCGGGGACGGATGATCCGGAACTTGAGCAGCGGTTTCACGACCGGGCCATCGGGGCGTTCAACATTCTTGGGTGTAGCGGCTGGGGCCGGGTGGATTTCATGACCGGAAATGACGGCGAGCCGCAGGTCCTGGAAGTGAACACGATTCCAGGGATGACAAGTCACAGCCTTGTGCCGTTGGCGGCGAAGGTAGCCGGTATTGACTTTGCGGAACTCTGCTGGAGAATACTTGAGACGAGTATTGATGAGCAATCAGCGATTGAACCTGTTGGGATAGCGGCGAATGGCGCGTAAACAAGCGAAACGCCGCAAGCAGCAAAAGGCCCACAAGGTCACTTTGCCGTCGTTCCCCTGGCGCAAACTGTCAGCATTGTTGCTGGCAATAGCGATCATTACGCTCAGCTACCAGTTCAGTGCGGAGCTACTCAATCAGCCTATACGTGCGATCACGATTGAAGGACCGTTCCAACGCGTTAGTGCATTGCAGATCGAGGCAGCGATCAGCGACGAGCTGGCGAGCGGATTCCTGAGTGCGAATCTTTCCGCCATCCAGGAAATGCTGGTCGCTTTACCCTGGATCGATCAGGCAAATGTCGTGCGGCGCTGGCCAGGCAATCTCGAGATCAGCGTGACCGAGCAGATCCCGGCGGCCTCCTGGGGCGAAAGCGGACTCCTCAATACGCGCGGAGAGTTATTCGTATCTGCCGCCAGGCATGTACCCGCTGAGTTGCCGCGGTTAAGCGGACCGGAGGGGCAGTACCCGATCGTTGCCACCCGTTACCTGGACATCAGGGAGAAACTGCTGCATACCGGACTTGATGTTCGTCGCGTTCATGTGGATGCGCGTGGCGCGTGGGAAATGACGCTTGCCAACGGCATCGACATTCGCCTGGGCAGGCGTGACGTCGGCGAACGTATTCAGCTGTTTCTCGACGTGGCCGTTAACATCATTTCAAGGCATGAGTCAGAAATCGAATTTGTCGACATGCGTTACAGCAACGGTTTCACCATTGGTTGGAAAAACGGTTCGCGGGCATCGGCTCGTGACTTTGAAACCGAGGGATCGGGTTTGGTCGCAGGAATTATCGAGTGAATAAGAAGAGCGACAATAATCTTATCGTCGGACTTGATATCGGCACGTCAAAAGTTGTCGCGATTGTCGGTGAGGTTAGCGATGAGGGTAATATCGAAGTGATCGGCATCGGTTCGCATCCGTCACGCGGGCTGAAGAAGGGCGTGGTCGTCAACATCGAATCGACCGTGTACTCAATTCAGCGCGCGGTCGAAGAAGCGGAGTTGATGGCCGGCTGCGATATTCACTCGGTATACACAGGGATCGCAGGCAGTCACGTGCGCAGTCTCAATTCGCACGGCATCGTTCGCGTCCGCGACAAGGAAGTCAGCCGCGGTGATGTAGATCGTGTCATCGATGCGGCACGAGCGGTCGCAATTCCCGCAGATCAGAAAATTTTGCACATACTGCCGCAGGAATTCGTGATTGACGGCCAGGAGGGGATTCGCGAACCGGTTGGTATGTCCGGCGTCCGCCTGGAAGCGAAAGTTCACATGGTTACTGGCGCGGTGAGCGCAACACAGAACATCGTCAAGTGCATACAGCGCTGCGGCCTCGAAGTGGACGACATAGTGCTTGAGCAACTGGCATCAAGTTACTCCGTGCTAACAGATGACGAGAAGGAGCTGGGTGCCTGCATCGTCGACGTTGGTGGTGGCACGACTGATATTGCGGTTTTTCTCGGTGGCGCGATACAGCACACATCCGTCATCCCGATTGCCGGCGACCAGGTTACTAACGACATCGCCGTTTCGATGCGTACGCCGACGCAATACGCGGAAGAAATCAAGATCAAGTACGCCTGCGCCTTGTCGCAACTCGCCAATCCGGACGAGACGATCGAAGTGCCAAGCGTCGGTGAACGTCCGCCAAGGCGACTTGCAAGACAGACGCTGGCTGAAATCGTGGAGCCCCGCTTCGAAGAGCTTTTCGGATTGATTCGCGATGAGTTACGCAGAAGTGGTTTCGAGGAACTGATCGCTGCGGGGGTCGTGATTACCGGCGGCAGCGCGAAGATGGAAGGTGCTGTCGAGCTGGCGGAGGAAGTTTTTCATATGCCGGTGCGGCTCGGCTCACCGCAATACGTCAGTGGGCTTCTTGACATCGTACGCAATCCGATTTACGCGACGGGCGTCGGCCTGCTCCTTTATGGCTATGAAAACATGTCAAGGCGTGGCCGCCGGAGTACGCCGGTCGCCGGCAGTGTGGTCGATATGTGGGACCGTATGAAAACCTGGTTCCACGGACAATTCTAGCAGGCTGTTGAAAAAACCATGGATGATTTTTTCGACAGAGTGCCGGAAGAACCGGTTTGGAGATGAATCCGAATCGCAGCAAGACGAATGAGTGAATGTTTAAAACAGAAAACCGAGCGGAGGTTAGATAAATGTTTGAACTAATGGATGCGCATAGCCAGAACGCGATTATCAAAGTGATCGGTGTTGGCGGCGGCGGCGGCAACGCCGTTGCCCACATGGTGCATGCGGGAATTGACGGGGTCGATTTCATTTGCGCCAATACCGACGCGCAAGCGCTGAACAGTGCGCGCGTACGGACGGCGCTGCAGATTGGCTGCAATATTACGAAGGGTCTTGGCGCAGGTGCGGATCCGGACGTCGGCCGGCAGGCGGCAATGGAGGATCGTGATCGTATTCAGGAAGTGATCGAAGGTGCCGACATGCTTTTCATCACGGCCGGCATGGGTGGCGGAACCGGGTCCGGCGCGGCACCGGTGGTTGCCCAGATTGCAAAAGAACTTGGTATCCTGACCGTAGCCGTTGTGACCAAGCCATTTGCCATGGAGGGTAGCAAACGCATGTTGCTTGCGGAGCACGGCATTTCCGAGCTTGGCAAATACGTGGATTCACTGATCACGATTCCCAACGAGAAATTGCTGTCTGTGCTCGGTGGCGAGACAACCTTGCTCGATGCGTTTCGTTCTGCAAACGAGGTTCTGCAAGGTGCCGTGCAGGGCATTGCCGAACTTATCACGCGTCCGGGCCTGATCAACGTCGATTTTGCCGACGTCCGGACCGTCATGGCGGAGATGGGCATGGCGATGATGGGCTCTGGCTCAGCATCAGGTGAAGACCGCGCGCGCGAAGCTGCCGAGGCCGCCGTATCGAGTCCGTTGCTCGAGGATATCAATCTCGCCGGCGCGAAAGGTATTCTCGTCAACGTCACAGCGGGCCCGGATTTGTCCATCGGCGAATACCAGGAAGTGGGCAACACCATCAGGGAATTCGCGTCGGAGGACGCCATAGTGGTTATTGGCACCGTCATCGATCCGGATCTTTCCGACCGGATTCGCGTCACAGTGGTTGCAACCGGCCTTGGCCAGCAATCCGCGCAACTGGCGTCGCCGATGCGCGTTGTCCGCCGGCCCGCACAGGGGGCGGAGCCGAACTACCAGCAGCTCGACAAACCGACCGTACAGCGTCAACGTGCCGTCGGGGATGGGCTGGAGGCGGGGGCCCTGCAGGAGGAATTGCTGGATATACCGGCCTTCCTGAGGCGCCAGGCTGACTGAAAAGGTAATCCGAAGCGCAGTGATCGCGAATTCACTCGTCGCGGTCGCAAATCTCTGCTCTGGTCGGGCTTGCCCCAAGCCGTGCGCATTATGTTAGGCTTTCGCGCTGCATTTCGTGAACGCAACCGTAAGCCATTGAATGTGGCGGCAATTCAGTCTGGCTGGCATGATCACCAAAGAGATTTTGTAACGATGTTGCGACAACGTACGATAATGACGGCTATCCGTGCGACCGGTGTTGGCTTACATACCGGAGAAAAGGTGTACATGACTTTGCGCCCGGCCGCAGTAAACTCCGGAATCACTTTCCGCCGTGTCGACCTCGATGAGCCGGTCGACATTCGAGCCGACCCGCGCCGAGTCGGCGAAACCATGCTTGGCACCACGCTGATAAAAGATGATGTCAAGGTGGCAACCGTCGAACACCTGATGGCGGCACTGGCCGGACTCGGCATCGACAATCTGAACGTTGATCTGTCTGCACCTGAAGTTCCGATTATGGACGGCAGCGCAGGTCCTTTTGTATTTCTTCTTCAGTCCGCAGGTATCGAGGAACAGAACGCGGCCAAGAAATTTATTCGCATCAAAAAGAAAATACGCGTTGAGGAAGACGACAAGTGGGCGCAATTTACGCCATTTAACGGCTTCAAAGTCAATTTCGAGATTTCGTTTAACCATCCGGTGTTCAACAAGCTTAGCCAGGTTGCTTCCATCGATTTTTCATCAACATCCTTCCTGAAGGAAATCAGCAGGGCGAGGACGTTTTGTTTCCTGCGCGACGTCGAAACGTTGCGTGCACAAAATCTGACGCTAGGCGGCAGCATGGACAACGCCATCGTGCTTGATGACTATCGGATTCTGAACGAGGACGGATTGCGCTATGCAAACGAGTTTGTTCTTCACAAGATTCTCGATGCGATCGGCGATATCTATCTTCTCGGCCACAGCCTGATCGGCGAGTTTTCGGCACACAAGTCGGGTCACGACCTGAACAACAAGTTGTTACGTGCGTTGCTCGAAAACGAAAACGCCTGGGAAGAGGTCACCTACAGCGATTCCAGGAAAGCACCGATTTCATACGCGACGCCGGCCTACGCCTAAAACCCGGCCGCAGGAGCCTGCTACGATTGCTGACTCACGGATACCTTGCATGAGATCACCGTGAGGCCGGCTTTCCGTGCCGCTTGCATGAGTTTGTCGGACTCAAAGCGCAGCCTCGACGCCCATGCGGATGAGGTGCACACCAGAACCAGTTCGCCGCCTTCGCGCAAGTTCGCCACAATCAGGTTGTCTGCTGCATCCGCCGGTAACTCGGCCCGCAGCGCCGTTGTCAGCTCATCCATTTGTTGAGCATGTTGGACAATTTTATCCAGAGTGCCACCGGCACGTGCTTTGAGCAGATTTTCGAGGCGAATAATGGTCATTAAAATGTGACGGAGTTGGCGATTTTCGAAGTAGTCTGGTGACGGATTTCAAGATTCTGAAGGGCTGATCTTGTAATAAAAAGCGGAATTTTGCATATTGACCGTCCGATAAAGGCATACCCGCCGAAAGACGGGGTCGCAAAACCACCGATCTAAGGGACACAAGTCCTAGGATAGCGGGGCTACCGAAGTGAGAATCAGGCTCAGGCTAAGAATAATGAGAGGGCGCCAGCAATGGCAGCTAGCCTGTGTTGAAGGTGCTTCAAAGTCAACAACTTATAAGTTGAACATAGCGCACTCGGGGCGGGATCAATGAATGTAGTCATATTCGGCAAGGGATTCGGACGACTCCTGCAGATTAATCTGTCGGGCAGGTCCGCTGCCAGTTATGCTTTGTTGATCGTCGGCTTACTGGGCAGCGCCGCATTCGCCGGTGGCTACCTCTATTCTGCGGTCACAGGCTCCGGTGTGAGCTTCCACGAGGTCGCGTCCCTCACTGATGAAATCGACTCGCAGCGCAATGCAATCGCGATCACCAGGCAACAAACGGAAGATACACTCGATGCATTATCGATCCGCATCGGGCAGATGAACGCGCGCATTATTCGCCTCGATGCGCTCGGCCGGCGGCTTACCGAAATGGCCGACCTGGAGGAAGGCGAATTCGATTTTGATTCAGTTCCGGCCATCGGCGGACCTGAAGAAGAACCTTTCGCGAGCGGTTCAGCGGTAGCTGTTGCCGAGGTGCTCGTTGCGATGCAGGTCCTCGACAATCAGCTCAACAATCGCGAAGCGCAACTCGGCGTGCTGGAGAGCATGCTGATGGACCAGAAACTCTCGGATCGCGTCTATCCGCAGGGACGACCGGTCAAGTCCGGCTGGATGTCATCTTACTTCGGGCGGCGCACTGATCCGTTTACCGGCAAGCCAGCCAATCATCGGGGCGTGGATTTCGCCGGCAAGGCAGGCTCGGAGGTAATCGCGGTCGCCGATGGCGTCGTGACCTGGTCGTCATCGCGCTATGGTTTCGGCAAGCTGGTCGAAATCAATCACGGCAACGGTTATGCAACCCGTTATGCGCATAATTCTGAAAACCTCGTGTCTGTTGGCGAGGAAGTCAGGAAAGGTCAGACAGTCGCGCTGATGGGGGACACAGGCCGTGCGACAGGCCCGAATCTGCATTTCGAAGTGTTGCGGAACGGTAAGCGGGTCAATCCGGTGACTTTCATCCGCCAGGGCGCCGAATAGTCCAGTCCGCCCATTCAGCGGAATAATACCAACCCTGTGAATCGCGGACTGACCTTTAGTGCGCAGTCCGGCCGTGCGCAATGCAGAATTCGCATTGTTTTTACGCTGTTTGCTCATATATCCGCAGGTCGCACCGAACCTCCATGTTACCGAGAACGATCGTGCAAAATCCTGATCAGTCAGTAAAATACCGGTCTTTGTGTGCTGGCCGGCAGCGAGCGAAGCTGTCCCTTCCAGGAGCCCTGTGTGGCTAATTTTTTGACCCGAATTTTTGGCAGCCGAAATCAGCGGCTGTTACGTGAGTATTCAAAGACTGTCAGCCGGATTAACGATCTTGAGCCAGGCATGCAGCAGCTCAGTGATGAACAGCTGTCAGCGAGGACCGACGAATTCCGTGGTCGCTTCGAGAAAGGCGAATCGCTGGATGACCTGTTACCGGAAGCGTTCGCGGTGGTGCGGGAAGCCGCCTTGCGCACGCTCGGACTACGACCTTTCGATGTTCAGCTCATCGGCGGCATGGTGCTGCATGAGGGAAATATCGCCGAAATGCGGACCGGTGAGGGCAAGACCCTCGTCGCGACCTTGCCGGTGTATCTCAACACGCTCGGCGGCGATGGCGTTCACATTGTTACCGTGAACGAATATCTGGCGCAGCGCGATGCTGACTGGATGCGTCCGATTTATGAATTCCTCGGCCTCAAGGTTGGCGTCTCGAAGGCCGGGCAGACGCAGGAAGAAAAGCGAGCCGCTTACGATGCCGATGTCACCTATGCCACTAACAACGAACTCGGGTTCGATTACCTCCGGGATAACCTGGCATTTTCACTCAACGATAAGGTTCTGCGTGACCTGTGTTTTGCGATTGTCGACGAGGTGGATTCGATCCTGATCGACGAAGCGCGCACGCCATTGATCATTTCCGGACCGGTCGAAGAAAGCACAGACCTTTATCAAAAGATCAACAAGCTGATTCCAAAGCTGCGCCGGCATGAGGATCCGGATGGCCCGGTTAACTACGATATTACGGCGAAAAAAATCTCCCTTGTCGATCAACATGATAAATCCCTGTCGATTACGGACTCGCTCGGAGAAAACCGCGAGATTGTGAGTGTTGAGCAAGCGGTAGTCTATGCGGAGGAACGGGAAGCGGACGTTGTGCTGATCGATAGCAAGCCGAAAGTCCCGGTTTGCAAGATTGTGACCCGCGGGCATTACTCCGTCGATGAAAAAGCCAAACAGGTGTACGTCACTGAAGAAGGTCACCAGTACGTCGAAATACTGATGATTCAGGCCGGGCTGCTCGGTGAGGGCGAAAGCCTGTACGACGCTGCCAATATCCGCCTGCTACACCATCTGAATGCTGCGCTGCGCGCGCATATGATGTTCAGCAAGGATGTGGAGTACATCGTCCTGGACGGTGAAATTGTCATCGTCGATGAATTTACCGGCAGAACGATGCCGGGCCGGCGCTGGTCGGACGGACTGCACCAGGCCGTTGAGGCGAAAGAGGGCGTTGTCGTCAAACAGGAGAACCAGACGGTCGCCTCGATTACATTCCAGAACTACTTCAGGTTGTACGACAAGCTGTCGGGCATGACCGGTACCGCAGATACCGAAGCGTTCGAATTTCAACAAATTTACGGCCTCGAGGTTATCGTCATTCCGACACATATGCCGATGATTCGCGACGATTCCCCGGACCTTGTCTATCTCACGCAAAATGACAAATTCGATGCCATCATCGAAGACATCACCGATTGCCGGGAGCGCGGGCAGCCGGTTCTCGTCGGTACAACCTCGATCGAAACCTCGGAACTCCTGTCGTCAATATTGAAGAAAAAAGGGATCAGGCACGAGGTACTGAATGCAAAACAACATGCCCGCGAGGCCATTGTCGTGCAGCAGGCTGGCCGGCCGGGCGCGATCACGATTGCGACCAACATGGCAGGCCGTGGCACCGACATCGTATTGGGCGGCAACCTGGACGCGGAACTGGCCGCCGGCGAAGAGACTGAACGGGGCGCTATCAAAGTGGACTGGGAACAACGCCACAATGAAGTAATCGAGGCGGGCGGCCTGCATATCGTTGGTACAGAACGTCATGAATCCCGGCGCATCGACAACCAGCTTCGCGGACGATCGGGTCGCCAGGGCGACCCCGGATCCAGCCGCTTCTACCTGTCAATGGAAGACAATTTGATGCGGATCTTCGGTGATCCGCAGCGCACCAAGGCGTTGTTGTCTCGTGCCGGAATGCGTGAAGGCGAGGCGATAGAGAGCAAACTGCTGTCGCGCCAGATCGAAAGGGCGCAGCGTAAGGTCGAATCGCATAACTTCGATATTCGCAAGAACCTGCTTGAGTACGACGATGTTGCAAACGACCAGCGCAAGGTCGTTTATCATCAGCGAACCGAGCTGATGGCGGCTGACGAAATCGAAGATTCGGTTGCAGCGATCAGAGACGAGGTCATCGAATCGGTGGTCGATCAATACATACCGCCGGGCAGTCTTGAGGAACAATGGGACTCCGAGGGACTTGCGCATGCCTTCGAAAGCGACTTCGCAACGCCAATGAATGTCCCTCAGTGGATCAAGGAAGATTCCAGGCTGAATGAGGACCAGATTCGTACACGTTGCACGCAGGCTATGCAGCAAATCTACGCGGAGAAAGTTTCATCGATTGGTGCGTCGCTGATGCGTCACGTCGAGAAGGAAGTAATGCTGAAGCAACTCGATTTTCATTGGAAAGAGCACCTTGGCGCGATGGACTATCTGCGCCAGGGCATCGGGCTGCGCGGCTACGCGCAGAAAAACCCCAAGCAGGAGTACAAACGCGAAGCCTTCGAAATGTTCGGGGAAATGCTGGACCAGGTGAAATTCGACACGATCAGCATACTGTCGCGCGTCAGGATCCAAAGCGAACAGGATGTGCAGCGTATGGAAACGGAACGCCGCCGGGCGCAGGCGATGGAGTTCAAACATGCCGAGGCGCCCGCATTGTCCGGAGGACAACAGGCGGGGGGCGGGGCCGCCGCGGCACCCGAGCCTTTTGTCAGGGAGGGACGAAAAATCGGCCGTAATGAGCCGTGTCCCTGCGGTTCCGGGAAAAAATTCAAGCAGTGCCACGGTGCTCTGAGCTGACGGAGACAAAGATTCACGTTGCCGCCGGCATATTGATCGATTCAGTCGGCCGGCTGCTGATCACAGACCGGTCGCGGGCAAAGTCCATGCGCGGGTTCTGGGAATTTCCCGGCGGCAAGCTTGCCAGTGGTGAATCCGCCGAAGATGCACTCCGCAGGGAGCTCGCCGAGGAGCTGGAAATTGAAATCGTGTCGTTCGAGTATTTTTGTAGTCTCGGGCATGACTATCCCGGGATGCGGGTCGCGATTGACTTTTTCCTGGTGAGGCAATGGCAAGGCACGCCGTCCGGCATTGAAGGGCAGGCGCTGCAGTGGCTCAGGCCGTCAGAATTTTCGCCGGGCCTGTTGTTACCCGCAGATGCTCCGCTCCTCGACCTTTTGCAAAATTTGTGACGGTGGTTGATTCGCCTTTCGCAAACATTGAAGATCATGTTTTACAAACATGCCCTTCAATGTTTGTCGCTCGCTGGGGCGAGCTCCTACGTTGGTTGAGCGCACGTATTTTCCCGTAGGAGCTCGCCCCAGCGAGCGAATCAAAAAATCAGCAGATGCTGATACGGAAATTGACATCGCACCGGGTCTGCACGGCACGGCTGGCAATTGTCGACCACTCGAGAAACCGTACCGTGAAGCGGTGCTGACTGCCGCTGATTTCCGGATAGAGCTGGCTGTTGTCGGGGAGACTTACCCGCAGAAGGCGGCAACTCGCATCTTTTTGCATGCTGTGCTGGTACATGCCATTGATGGCGACTTTGTCGATCGGTTGGGCAATTTCCCTGATCAGCCACAGCAGTTCGATGACTGCATCGCAGACTGGACGAATAGTACCAAGCCAGTCCAGCATGTCCTGCTGCCGTCGTGCGAAGGGCTGGCGCAGCCAGTGGCTGTATTCAGGCAGGTCGAATTCGCAGGTGCCGCCCGGTATAGCGCTACGATGTTTGATCGAACTGAGGAACTCACAGTCTTTCAGGGGTTGCAGGAAGTGTGTGCCGGCTTGGTTGAGTTCGCCCCGTCTGGCGGCCAGGTTCGCGATCAGGGCTTCCAGCCGTCGCGCATCGACCTCGGGCTGGCTCTGGAAGCGCTGCAGGATCTCGATCTGACGATCCAGCTCCTTATGCACGTCGCTGCGAACATCGCCGCGCGTCAGAATGGCCATGAGCTCGAGCAAGCTCGAGGTGGCCGCCCGTGTGGCCCAGTCCGCCTCCAACTCGCTGTTGTAGAGCATTTGCTGATAGAGGAATTCGATACGCATGAAGGTTCGCATGCGCTCATTAATCGGTTGCTCATATTCAGTCAGCCGTCTTGCCGTGGCTGGAGCTGAAGCACGAGGTGCGGTGACGGCCATGACGGTATTCTGCGCCAGCCGCAAGTTTCAGGCAATGACGGTTTCTTGCGACAACTTATTGCCGATTCGAGTTGCTCAGTTCGAGGTATGTCTTGTGCAGTGCCTCAATCCTGCTACGCGTCTCGTCAAGGCCGGCATCGTTCAGCACCACATCATCCGCAATTGCCAGCCGTTCATCCCGGCTGGCCTGGGCACAGATCATGCGGCGTGCCTGCTCCTCATTTTCCGTGTCCCGCGTCAACAGGCGGCGGAGTTGATCAGCCTCGCTGCAATCGACCACCAGCACCCGATCCATGAACTCAAGCATCGGCGAGTCGACCAGCAACGGCACGACAATGATCATGTAAGGAGAGGTAACCGCCTGGGCCTGGCTGATGGCTGCCTCGCGAATTCGCGGATGGAGTATGCCCTCGAGTTGCCGACGTTTGCGCTCATCGGAGAACACGAGTTTCCGCATCGCCTTGCGATCCAGCATACCCTCGGCGCTGAACACTTCGTTGCCGAGGGCAGCACGAATCTGGGCGAGCGCCGGTGCGCCTTTTGCCACCACATCGCGCGCAATGACATCGGTATCGATAACGGGCACGCCAAGGCCGGCGAAAAAATTGGCGACGGTAGTTTTACCGCTGGCGATGCCGCCGGTAAGCCCGACGCGAAGTGGACGTGGTGCTGACGGGTCGTTGCTCAAAGGATCTCTAGCGCATGTAATCCAGGTAGGCATCCATGATCTGCGGGCCGTACAACATGGCGATCCAGCCCGCCGCCGCAAGATAGGGCCCGAACGGAATCGGCACGCTGCGGTCCTGGCGTTTGAACGCGATAAGCGCTACGCCGACGATGGCGCCAACGAAAGCTGACAAGAG
>SMWE01000168.1 GCA_004357475.1 Gammaproteobacteria bacterium | reverse complement strand
TGGGACTGATCATTTCCGAACGCGACCGGTTTCCGGACATCGCACGTTTGTACTACGAACGCGGGCCGCAACGAAGTCACGATTTACTGGTCGAGTATATGCAGGCGCTGAACCAGCGCAATCTGCTGGATATCAGCAGTGCCGATGAGTCTGCTGAGTTCTTTATCGGCATGTTGTTGCACCACTGGTATATCGCACAGCTTTACTTGCGGCCAACTTCACCGACCGCAGAGGAGAGACAGCACCGGGCCGCTCATGTGGTGGACAGGTTCCTGGAAGCATTTGATTCGTCCGGTCGAAAGAGTCGCCGTGGTCGTGAACGTGGAGCCCAGAAATGACTGAAGTCCGTCAGGTAAAGAATTTTATTGATGGGGAGTACCGGGTTTCATCGTCCACATTTGAGCTGCCCGATCCCGCAACCAGTCAACTGGTCGCCATCGTTCATGAAGCATCTGCAGATGACGTTGATGATGCTGTCACAGCGGCACGCCGTGCGCTCAATGGCCCGTGGGCGCGAATGAGCATGGCAGACCGGCATGAGTTGATGCGCAAGGCGTGCGACCTGATTTTGTCTCGAAAGGATGAATTTGTCGCAGCAGAAATTGCTGATAGCGGCCATCCGATCTCTGCGGTGAGCAACATTGAGATTCCACGCGGCGCACAACAGCTGCGCGCATTTGCTGATATCGCATCCGGGCATTACGAGCCTGAGACCTTTGAAACGCAGACACCGGACGGGCGACAGGCGCACAACTATACGCAGCGTGTGCCGAAAGGTGTCATTGCAGCCATCTGCCCGTGGAACCTGCCACTGATCATGGCGACCTGGAAGCTGGCACCCGCACTGGCCTGGGGTAATACCGTCGTATTGAAGCCCTCGGAGGAAACACCGTCCACGGCGAGCATGCTCGGCAAAATCTTTAACGAAGCAGGCTTCCCGGCCGGTGTCATAAATATAGTGAATGGCTTTGGCATGGATTCGACGGGCGAGTTCCTGACGCGTCACCCGGATGTCGATGCCATTAACTTCACGGGCGAAACCGTTACCGGAACTGCAATTATGCAGGCTGCCGCTGTTGGTATTCGTGACGTGTCCCTTGAGCTTGGTGGAAAAAATGCAGCCATCATTCTGGACGATTGTAATCTGGATGCTGCTGTTGCCGGTACAGCGGCGTCAGTGTTTTATAACTGCGGGCAGATTTGTCTCGGCACCGAGAGAGTCTATGTCAGTCGATCGATTTTTGATGAGTTTGTGGCGCAACTCAAGAGGCGCGCAGAGGGCCAGATCCTGGGTGACCCCAGGTTGCCGGACACCACGATGGGTCCGCTGGTCAGCCATGAACACCGGGAGAAGGTTCTGCAATGTTATCGCCGTGCTGCAACTGAAGGGGCAGAGGTCATCACAGGTGGTGGGGTTCCCGAGATGGAAGATGATTTGGCACGAGGTGCCTGGATCCAACCCACAATCTGGACCGGTCTGCCCGAGAATAGCCGCTCGGTCAGAGAGGAAATATTCGGGCCCTGCTGTCATGTCGTGCCGATTGACGACGATGAAGCCGCAATTGAGCTCGCCAATGACACTCGCTATGGACTCGCTGCAACCGTCTGGTCAGCTGATACTAAACGAGCCAGGACCCTGGCTGAGAGGCTTAACGCGGGAGTGTGCTGGATCAATGGATGGATGATCCGTGACCTGCGCACTCCGTTTGGTGGGTTTGGCGAGTCGGGTATTGGTAGAGAGGGCGGTGCGCACGCCATGGAATTCCACACGGAGCTCAAGAACATTTGTCAGGTGTTGGATCCGCCAGCTGATTCCTGACGCGAGAGGTTCCTTAGGCCGGTTCCTGGCTCTCCCACAAGGCCTGCAGATGCAGGGTGTGGGCGGTCATAGCGCAACGATCCTTGACATTGATCTGTGTTCCACCATAATAACAATCGTACTGTACGGTATAGTTCACTTCATGCGGCATGCGGTCTGTCATCTGGGGGTGCAGCTTTTCTTACTGATGGAGCCTGTTTTCAACAATCAGGTATCGCAGCGAGATTGGTTCAACACCAGAGACGAATGCCCAGGGTGGAGGTGATATTCAAACGGGGTGTTGACCGATGAGAACCATATCCATGTCACTAAGCGTCGTCTTTATGACGGCGATCGCAGTTTCATTTGCACTTTTACCTTCTCAGTTTGCTTCTGCCGAGGTACTTGAAGAAATCATCGTGACAGCACGCAAGCAGGAAGAATCACTGCAGGATGTGCCAATTTCCATTCAGGCGGTGAGTGGCGCACAAATTGCAGAACAGGGCATTGTAGACTTGCAGCAACTCGCGCCCTACACGCCGAATTTCAGCTATATTCAGGCCGCGGGTGCGTCTGACCTCTATTTCATGCGTGGCCTCGGTACCTTTGGCAGCGGTATTCATTTTGAGCCCAGCGTCGGCCAGGTCTTTAATGGATTCTTCTCAACCCGCAGCCGACTGGGGCGTAGTGCGCTCGTCGATGTGGCCCAGGTTGAGGTACTCAAAGGACCCCAGGGTCCCATTATCGGCAAGAATACGTCGCTCGGCGCAATCAATATTACATCGAACAAGCCCACCGCAGAGTTCGAAGCATTAATTTCATCGCAATACAATTTTGAAGCGAGTGAAGGTTTCGAGATCGAAGGCATGGTATCCGGACCTCTTGGCGATAGCATTCGCGGCAGAGCTGTCGTCAACTACCGGGATACGGATGGATGGGTGAAAAACAGCGTTACCGGTGATGATCTGCAACAAAGCGAAGACCTGACCGCCCGATTCATGCTTGATATCGATTTGAACGAGACGGTGACCGCCGAGTTGATGTATCAGCGCACTGACTTCGACCGGCGAGGCAAGGGACGGGTTATTGCCGGTTGTCTTGAATTTCAACCACCGGCAGGGCCGCCCCATTCTATCGCCAGAGCTGAGAGCATTGGATTCGACTGTGGTGGACCTAGCGACAGGAATTCAACCGCAGATCTGCGACGACTGACGCCTGGCGGTGCTGTGTTTAATTCCAGAGAACCCTTTACGATCGAGTCCGATATGTTTGGGCTGACGTTGACGGCCGAATTTGAAAACGTCACTTTTACTTCCCTGTCCGGATACACCAGCTACGAAGTGGACGATACGTTCAGTGGCGATCAAAGGCCGGATGAACGTGTGAGCATTGAGAACACAGAAGACTATGAGCAGTTCTACCAGGAGATTCGGATGAATGGCAGTATGCGTTCCGGATCGATCGATTATATTGCCGGCCTGATGTATTTTACCGGCGATCTGGATGCCACGCAGTCATTTCATGCGATAGCGGCGGTCATTGGGCCGCCGGTTCCGGCGATTAACCCGGCCGTATCCCGAAATGAGTTTCAGCATTCGGAAACCGACACCGTGGCGGCGTTTGCCCAGATTGGCTATCATTTCACCGATCAGGTCACACTCACCGTAGGTGCCCGAGTAACCGACGAAGAACGCAATGGGTCGAAGGCTCAAGTGGTAGGGGAGGTCTATACAAGTGATTTGAACAACGCGCCCGTCGCTTGTAATACGCCCACCGTACCGTTGTCGGCATGCACAATGGGCGACGACGGCATGACGCCGGGGGCACCCATCACCGGTCGCATCGACGACACCAATGTCTCTTACAACGTAGCACTGCAATACGCCGCCAATGACAACAGCCAGTATTATCTGAGCACGGCAACCGGCTTCAAGTCCGGTGGCTTCGATCTCAGGGGTGCCGGCAATCCTGCCAGTTTTATCTTTGGTGAGGAGGAATCCACCAATTTTGAGTTTGGTGGCAGACACTTGCTGTTGGACGGTTCGCTCAGGTTCAACTGGACGATCTATCATACCGACGTTGACGATTTACAGGTTTCAGCCAATGACCCTGTGCTTATCCAGCAGGTTGTTGCATCCGCTGACGCCACCAGTGAGGGTGTCGAAATCGACCTGTTATGGGCAACGCCGACGGATGGCCTGACGCTTAATTTCGTTGCCGCGTATTCGGATACTGAATACGATCGATTCATCGGTTCCTGTTACCTGAGCCAGGTCGAAACCGGTGAGGCGTGCTTCAACGTCGGCATTTCGGCCGGGCAAAGAACCGGAGTCCAGGACTTAGGCGGTCAGCGATTGCCGCTGGCCCCCAAGTTTTCGTCGGTCTTCGGTGCGGATTACACATTTCCGGTGGGAGGTGACATGGAGCTGACGCTGTCGGCCAAATACCTGCACAGCGGAAGCCAGTTCATGTCCATCGAGCGCGACCCATTGGGTTTTCAGAGTTCCACGGATCGCATTGATGCAAGCATTGTGCTTGCGTCTATGGCGGGTGACTATCCATGGACTGTTGCGTTGATCGGACGAAACCTGACCGATGAGATTGTCCATGCTTTCGTTAATGCATCAACACTCTCCGGTTCGGCGGTTCTTACGACCAACATTGAAGAAACTCGATCAATCGCTTTGAGGGCTTCAATCAGTTTCTAAAAGTATGCTCTTGCGAGTGAGGCGTCCGGATAATTCCGGGCGCCGCTTACGTCGGTGAGAAGGATGACGAGTTACTCGATGCTGTTTGGAGCCGCTGCATGATTCGCGATGTATTCCAGCAGTTACTCAGTGGCGCGCTTTCCAGAAGGCAGTTTCTGAGCGCTTTGATGCAACTCGGTGTTGGTACGCTGGCAGCCAGTCAAATGGCCGATGTTATTGCGGCGGCCCCCAAGTCCGAAGCAGCACTGATTCTCGATGATGTAACGGGCGGGCGCATTACCTGCGAAACCCTGAAACTATGGGACGTTGAATACGTGTTTGGCAACACCGGGGCATACGAAGCCGGTTTCGTCGATGCGTTAGTCGACTTTCCGGACATCCATTACGTTATGGGTCTCCATGAAGGCTCGGTCATGGCCATGGCCGACGGTTACGCCCGCATTACGGGCAAAACATCGTTCGTCAATATTCATTCGATTACCGGCACCGCCAATGCGTTGGGCCTGATTGTGAATGCCTGGGCAGACAGCTCCCCGGTGGTGGTGTCTGTGGGCATGAGCGAGAGGAGTGGTGAGAACCTCGGCGTATTCACCGAGACCACCAAGCTTGAGGCACTTCCCGAGTTGTATACGAAACTCTCGTTTCGTTCGAGTCGTGTCGAAAACCTGGGTGAGTCGTTGCGGCGTGCATTCAGGCTGGCGTCGGTCTTGCCATCCGGCCCGGTATTTCTGGGCGTGCCGTCCGATGTCTGGGCCGGGAAGACGAAGCAGACGTCGTTGATTCCGGCCCATAGAACCCTGTCGCCAAATCGTATTTACCCCGATAGCAATGCGATAAAACAGGCAGCAGAGTGGCTGCATGCTGCGGAAAACCCGTTGTTGATTGCCGGTGCCGAATTGCCCCGTTGGGGTGGTCTTGCGGAACTCGCTGCTATTTCCGATACGCTGGGTGCAATCGTTAGCGGCGATACTGCGGCGAGTCGTTCTTCAATGGGTTTTCCCAGCGATCATCCCCATTACCTTGGCGCGATGCGTGGACCGATTGAGTCAGAAACACCGTTCGATGTGGTGTTGCTTGCGGGCGCCAGTCGCCTGTCATTGGCGCGGGGCGGGCACCCGTTGATTCCGTCCGCGGCGAAAATCATTGAGATCGGGTTGAGAGAAGACCATCTCGCACGCAATTATCCATCAGATCTCCTGATCTACGCACACCCAGAGGTGACCCTCAGGCAGCTGAAAGAAGCCATCGACAAGCAAGAAACCGACCCGGCGAAGGTCCGTAACCGAAGTCGTGGCGCGAACGCGTTGAAGCAGCGAGGAGAGTCGCGGCGCGAAAAAACTCTTGCGCGAGTATGGAACTCAGATCCGATTGCCCCGGAAAGACTGGCGACAGAAATCGACCGTGCCATCGCGCGAGACGCGATCGTCGTCACAGAAGGTGTGACATCCGACGCCGCCATTTGGGACTACGTCAGGTTTGATCAGCCAGGCGGGGGTCGACGACACCTGATTTCATCCGGCGGCAGTCTTGGATGGGGGCTGGGCGCGGCAATTGGCACAAAACTGGGTGCGCCAACGAAGCAGGTTATCGCATTGCTCGGCGACGGCGGCTTTCAGTTCGCGGTGCAGGCATTGTGGACCGCAAAGCGCTTCGAGGTGCCACTCATTGTCGTGATCTTCAATAATCTGGGTTACCAGGCGAACCGCTGGGCGCTTGCGGGCCTGAAGGGCAGGGCTGCGGAAACCGGTCGGTTCATCGGTATTAGCATGGAGGATCCGCAAATTGATCATGTTGGTATCGCTCGCGCTTATGGGCTTGATGGAGAAAGAGTCACTGATCCTGACGATCTTTCCGCTGCGCTGCAACGGGCACTTGCGGTGGAGAAGAAGGGGCAGGCCTATGTGCTGGATGTCATCATCGACCGGCGGGGTGGCGGGGCGGATGCCGATTGGCACGAAAATCATGTTCCTGCATTCAGCTCCTGATAGGCCAAACAGGCAATATCATGCCCTCGACCAGGCGCTGGCGCGTTGTGGCGAAATAGAGCAATTGAAATGAGCGATATCCCTTCAATCAGTGACTCCGTCCGCGCTCTGCTGGAAGGGCAGCTTTCCCGACGGAAGTTCATGAAACGTATGAGCGCACTGGGTTTTGCCGCGTCCGCCGGTACTGTGCTGGCGGACGTTGTATTGGCTCAGGACACGGCCGGTCCCGACAATGACAGCCGGCAGCTTGGTAATCTGACCGGCGGCGAGCTGATGGCTGAATTCCTGAGCGACTGGGATGTGCAATATATTTTCGGGCTCGGTGGTTCAGAGGAGGTGGGTTTCCTCGACGCATTAGTGGATAAGCCCGACCTGCAATACATTCTTGCGATCCATGAGTCGTCGGCGATGGCCATGGCTGATGGTTATGCAAAAAGCAGTGGAAAAACCGCTTTCATTAATCTTCATTCAGTCGCTGGCGCCAGCTATGCGCTCGGCCAGATGGTTAATTCATTCAAGGACCGAACACCGCTGGTGATAACGGTGGGACGACAGAGTACCGATATCAGGGGGAGCAACGCGTTTCTGGAGGCGGTGAATCTGCACATGCTTCCCGGCCCCTACTCACGCTGGAACTGGGACGTATTGAGAAGCGACAGCATTCCCGAGGTACTGAGGCGAGCCTTTTTGATATCGCGCCTGCCTCCCTCCGGCCCGACCTTTCTCACGTTTTCGAAAGACCTTTGGGAAGAAACCGTTGCCGCAGCAGAGATCATCTCTCCGTCTCGTTCCATCGTTGATGCGAGCCTGCACGCCGACGAAAAAGTCATCAAGACACTCGCAGACATGCTGATCGCGGCAAAATTTCCGCTGCTGATCGCGGGTCGTGAGCTAAGTCAGTACGGTGGTGCTGAGCCTTTGGTTGCGATCGCGGAGCTATTGGGTGTATCGGTCATGAGCGATGTACCGGCCAGCCATAGCCCGCTTGTTTTTCCAACAACACATCCCAACTACGGTGGCCATTTCAGTCTTGACCCAAATCTAAGTGATGACTATGACCTTTTCTGGTCGATTGGCGGGACCATGTTCACGTTATTCAGGCGCCCGTCGCAACCCCTCGTACGGTCGGCGGCCTCTATCGTTCACACCAGCATCGATGGCCAGCAAATCGGGCGAAATTATCCGCTTGACCTGGCTGTTGTCGGCCGCAGCGATCTGATTCTTTCAGCATTGCTTGAAGAACTTCGATCACGAGATCTCCCGTCTGCGCGAATCGCAAACCGGCAACGAGTCATTGCCGCCGGGCACGAGGCACGCAGGAAACGGCTGGCCGAAAGAGCATCAGCAGTCTGGGAGCAGACACCAATCGCACCCGAACGGCTTGCCGTTGAACTGAATCAGCGCCTGGCGTCCGATGCGCTGGTTGTGTGTGAACTCGCGACTTCGGATTTGTACGTCTGGCAATACCTGGATTTCGCGGTCGGGACGGCCGGCAGGCGACATATTACATCGAGCGGTGGTTGCCTTGGCTGGGGAACCGGAGCGGCGATTGGCGCAAAGATTGCACAGCCTGGAAAACCTGTCGTCCTGCTGGTGGGAGACGGGAGCTTTCAGTTTGGCATTCAAGCCCTGTGGAGTGCCGCACGCTACAAAGTGCCGGTTGCGATCATTATCTGGAACAACAATTCCTATCAAGCCAATCGTCGCGCGCTGCACAACTACGGCAAGCGAGCTGCAGCCACCGGAAAATATATTGGTTGCTATCTGGGCTCACCCGATATCGATAATGTGCAGATAGCTCGAGGCTATGGCGTTCAAGGCGAGCGAGTGGATGATCCCGATAAACTTGG
>SMWE01000167.1 GCA_004357475.1 Gammaproteobacteria bacterium | reverse complement strand
TCCGCATGCGATCCGATCCAGCGAATCGATTTGCCCCGGCCAACCCCGAACTCAAGATACAGCCCCGGCAAACTGGCTTCACTCACCACGAATTTGACCAGTTGCTGATGCTTTTCGAAATACGGCGCGTCGGCCATATTGTCCCTGATGTATTGAAGTGTTTCCTTTTTCGCGTCAATTTGCAGATCAACCAGCAGATTCGAGCCATAGTGCTTGAGCACGAATCAACGAAAGAGAAATTCGCTCAGGGTACGTTTGAATAACGGCATTATTATCGGGCTGCGGTGTCCATAATCTCCGGACGCGGCGTTGGAGTTTATCACAGGGAATTTAGCGGCCAGTCCGGATTACGGTATATTGGACCGCCCCGGGCCGGGCCAAATTTGCCAAATTAAGGAAAACTATGAAGCGCTTCCATGTCATCGCGGCACTTTTGTTTATCGCCGCCTGCTCTCTCGCGGAAATTCCGGCTCCGGGGTCCACTGCCAGTACGGAGGCAGCCTGGAGTCCGGACAGGACCTGGAACCGCGGCGCAATCGCAGCGACCGCTAATCCGCATGCCGCCGCTGCCGCGATAGAGATGCTGGACAAGGGTGGACACGCTGTTGATGCCGCAATCGCTGCGCATGCCGTGCTGGGCCTTGTCGAGCCGCAGAGCTCCGGCATCGGCGGTGGCGGATTCATGCTCGTTTATGAGAATTCCACCGGGGAACTGACCTTCCACGATGGCAGGGAGGTCGCGCCTTCCGGCGCTACTGTCGACATGTTCATGCGAGATGGCGAGGTTCTTGGCTTCATGGAAGCGTGGCAAAGCGGCCTGGCGGTCGGCGTTCCCGGCGTGGTCGCCTTGTACAAGAGTGCCCACGACGATCATGGGAAACTGCCATGGCCTGAATTGTTTCAGCCGGCTATTCGCCTCGCGCTGGCAGGATTCGAAGTATCGCCCCGCTTGGCCATGTTCCTGCCAAGGGTCGCCTCGCGCGGGCGTCTCGATGAAAACCCGGCAACAGCCGCCTATTTTTTTCCCGGCGGCGAATCTTTGCAGGTTGGTCATCTCCTCAGGAACCCGGAATATGCCGCAACGCTCAAGCGCATAGCCAATGAAGGCATCGACGCGTTTTACAAGGGCAAGATTGCCGTAGCGATTGCGAAGGCGGCTCAGGAGGCTCCTAACGGAGGCACATTGACCGCCGAAGACATCGCGAATTACCGGGTAGCGAAGCGCGATGTCGTATGCGGCGAATTCCGCGAGTTCAAAATCTGCACGACTTCACCGCCGTCATCCGGTGGCGCACAGATCATGATAGCCGGATTGTACGATCACCTCACACGTGAGAGCGCAACACAGGACGACAAGATCGCGGCCTTCGTCGATGCACAACGCCTTGCTTACGCCGATCGCGATCACTATTTCGGTGACCCCGATTCCGTACTTGTTCCACTTGATGATTTGTTGAATCCTGCCTACATCGAATATCGCGCGTCTGAGCGTTTTGCACCCGGCGCAACACCAACGCATGGTGACCCGGGTCGCGTGTTGCGCGGTGAGCCGATCGCCAGCCTGTGGGGCGACGACACGACGGAGGAAGTGTCGGGAACAACACACATGTCAATCATCGATAACGAAGGCAACGCGGTATCAATGACTGCAACGATTGAGGCGCCGTTCGGATCGTCGCGCTGGGTAGGCGGTTTTCTGCTGAACAACGAAATGACCGATTTCGCCCGCGAGCATGTACCGGGTGGACCGCCCGTCGCAAACGCAATCGGACCGGGCCGGCGCCCACGTTCATCCATGTCACCAACCATGGTGTTCGACATGGATGGCAAGATCCTGATGGTTACCGGTTCGCCCGGCGGCAATTCGATTCCTGCCTATGTTTCGAAATCGATTATTGCCGTGCTCGACTGGAATATGTCGGCGCAGGATGCGGTTGATTTCCCGAACATCGTTGCTCGCGGCAAAATGGTTCGCGTCGAAGTCGGCGTTGAGCCCGGGAAAGCGATTGCCACCGATCTCGCAGAGCGCGGCTATAAAGTGCAGGAACGCGACGGTGAGAACTCCGGCCTGCACGTCATTGTCGTGCGGCCAAGTGCACTGGATGGCGCTGCCGATAAACGCCGCGAGGGCGTTGTCAGAACGACGTCAGCGAACTGATTTCGAGGGATGCAAATCGCGACCAATCTAATTCTCATCAATCGACAAAATGTAATATTTGCATCTTTTTCGGAACGATTGCGGTGCCGCATCGGTCAGTGTATAGGTGTGTTCCGTCTCGGCTTTGCAAACATTGATCACTGATCACGATGAAACGTTATTACCCGGCAATTCTTCTGCTCTTCCTGATCGTAAGTAATAATACGGTCGCAGATTCGGCATTTAGCCTGGCAGAGTTCAAGGGCAAGGTCGTGATGCTGGATTTCTGGGCCTCATGGTGTGTTCCGTGTCGTCGATCCTTTCCCTGGATGAACAGCATGTAGGAGAAATACGCAGGCGACGGGCTGGTGATCATCGGGGTCAATATGGATTCTGATCCTGCGGAGGCATCAGCATTCCTGCAGCAATATCCGGCCCAATTCGAGATCGTCAACGACCCTGACGGTGAGCTGGCGCGCGAGTACGATGTCATCGCGATGCCGAGTTCCTATATTTTCGACCGGGACGGCGTATTGGTTACACGGCACTTGGGCTTCAAGGTTAAACGCCAGGATGAATACGAGACGATACTCGTTGAATCGTTAAGGTTAGATAAGGAGGGATATTGATGCGTCGTAGTGTAATTGGGAGCACCATGCTCTGCGTAACGGTCATTCTGGTCAGTGCTTGTTCCACGATGGGCGTGGAGGCGTGGGAGCGCGATATCCTGGCGAAGGCTGAAATGCAGTTGCCATCAGATCCGCTGGAGGCCGCCATCGACGATCACATTTACTTCAGCAAAGAGGCCTCCAGCGGTGGACGCGGTTTCGGCGGCGGCGGCTGTGGTTGCAACTGACTAACAAGAGAATCCAGTAATGAGTCGGAACAGCAAGAAACCACTGGCCGTGTCACTGGCGACAGCAACCTGTGCACTCCTGGGGACGACTACCGCTTCCCCGGTAATTGCTCAGGAAGAACCGGTCTGGGAATTCAATACTGCGCTCTTGTATTATGGCGAAAGCGACAATCGGGTTGAGGACATCAGTCTGAATGTGCTTGCACAGCGCAACTTTGTCGACGATCGTATTCTCACCCTTGGCCTGACCGTTGATTCGCTAACGGGTGCTACACCGTATGGCGCCATACCGTTCGATGGGCCGCAGACATTTACAACTCCGTCAGGATTACAGGTGCGCACGACACCGGCGAACGAGATTCCGCTGGATGATACCTTTTTCGACACCCGCTACGCCGTCAGAGGCAGCTGGCAACAACCGCTCGGCAGGATGAATACATTCAGCGCTGGGTTAAGCTTCTCCGGTGAGTTCGACTACAAGCATCTCGGCGCAAACTTCAAGATCTCCCACGATTTTAACAAGCGCAATTCGACGGTGTCGCTGGCGCTCGCGGTGGCTCGTGACGATCTTGATCCGGAGGGTGGCGCGCCGGTTCCGTTGAGCGCGATGCTCGATGTTGGTGATCTCTGCAACCGAATCGGCGACGTCGACAAAGATGTCGTCGACATCGTCGCGGGGATCACCCAGGTCGTTAATCGCAACCTGCTCTTTCAGGTCAACTACTCGTTCAGCAACTCCAGCGGGTATTTGAACGATCCATACAAGATTATAAGTCTCGTCGATTCAATAAGCGGGGATCCGCTGCCCAGGATTCCAACGCCCGGCATTGCTGGCCCGTCACACCAGTATTTGTTTGAGAGCCGGCCGGACGAACGGACCAAGCACAGCCTGTACGTACAGACCAAGTACTACATGAACGGCAAGGTGCTGGATGCTTCCTACCGGTTTATGACGGGTGACTGGGACATCGATTCGCATACCCTGGATCTGCGTTACCGCTGGCCGCTCAGCGGCGGCAATTATCTCGAACCGCACTTCCGCTATTACACCCAGTCACACGCCGAGTTTTATCGGCCCAGTATCGACTGGTGGATCAGCGCTCCCATCCTATGCTTCCGCCGACTATCGCCTCGGAGAATTCGATGCCATCACCGTTGGCCTCAAGTACGGCTGGGAAACCGCATTCGGCAATGAATGGAGCGCCCGCCTCGAGTTTTATGCCACCGATGGCAAGGTACCGGGCAGCCTGTTAGTCGGTGACCAGGCGGGTCGCGAAATATATCCGGACCTGGAGGCTATAATCGCGCAGATCAGTTATCGCTTCGGAATATAAGGTGGCAGCGGTCGATCGTTCGATCCACATCCTAAAAAAACCAGGTTACTTTCAGGGTACGTTTCTCGCGATGGGAAGTCCCTGCGAAGTACTCAGTGGAACGGATGATGAGTCCCTTGCAAGCAGCTTATTCGATGTCGTCGCCAGCGAGGCGTGGCGCATTGAGGACAAGTTCAGCCGGTACCTGCCCGACAATGCCGTTGACCGAATTAATCGCAGTGATGGCCAATCTGTCGAGGTCGACGACGAAACGGCCAACATGCTCGACTTCGCCGCATCGCTTCACGAGATGAGCGACGGCCGATTCGACATCACCTCCGGCGTCTTGCGCAAGGCATGGGTGTTCGATGGCAGCGACAGGATCCCGGACGATGGTCTTGTGCAATCTATCCTGGCAACGGTCGGCTGGGAAAAAGTTGCATGGGACCGACCGACTCTGACATTGCAACCGGGCATGCAGATAGATTTTGGCGGCATTGGCAAGGAATATGCAGTCGACAAACCAGCCGGCCTGGCTGTAGACAATTCCAATGCACCCATGCTGCTGAATTTCGGTGGCGACGTCGTCGCCACCGGTTCGCCTGGGAACTCAAGCGGGTGGCAGGTCGGCATCGAAGCGCTTGAATCGAGTGCCAGAAAAGCAGACCGCGTAATTCGGCTTGCGCAGGGCGCACTGGCAACCAGTGGAGACGCGCGGCGCTTTATTCTGAAAGATGGCGTTCGCTACGGCCATATTCTCGATCCCGGGACCGGCTGGCCGATCAAAGATACACCGCGATCTGTCACCGTGGCTGCCGACACATGCACCGAGGCGGGGATGCTTGCGACACTTGCGATGCTGCGCGGTGCTGATGCGGAAGAGTTTTTGCAGGCGCAGGATGTTCAATTCTGGCAGCAACGCTGATTGCTGTCACAGCGTTTCGAGATCCTGCTGCAGTTTGCTGAGCATACTGGTCGACGGCATCGCGTATGCCTGAATCCAGCGCTCGTGGATGCGCTGGATAGGGCTTACATCCAGGTAATTCCACCGGCAGCGCCCTTCCTTCTTGCTGATTGTCAGGCGCGCTTTCTCGAGCACACGGAGATGCTGCATGACCGTGGTTCTGTCAAGCCACGGCAGGCGCTTGCCCAGTTCCCCGGTGGTCATCGGCGCATCGCGCAACAGGTCCAGAATCTTCCTGCGATCCGCTCCAGCCAGGGCCTTGAACACCAGATCGTCCTGATCCGCCCGCTTATCCTGCTTTTTTCTGCCTCTGACCATTGACAAACATGTTATAATTTTATAACGTATTTGTCAACGCCATGAAACACCTGCACCTTTTGGGGCGGGCGACCGGACAGGAGGAAGAAAAGTGTCCAGGAATTACACAGTACAGACGAAAATCAAACGACCGGTCGCGGACGTGTTCGACGCGATCGTGTCCAGTGACAGAATGAAGCAATACTTCGTAAACGGCGCAAGCAGCGATCTCGTTGAGGGCGAAACAGTAATCTGGCGCTGGGATCACTACGGCGAGCATCCAGTCATTGTCAGGAAAGTAATCGCCAATGAACTGATTGAGTTGGCCCTCGACTCGAAGGAGTGGGACAAGTCAAAAACCGAAGCATACGAGGTGCTGGTCATTTTCGAGTTCGAAGAACTGGAGGACGGCACCATGCTGAGTATCAGTGAGCAGGGCTGGAAAACGGACGCCGATGGTCTCAAGGGCTCGCATGACAACTGTGGCGGCTGGATGCATATGTCGATGTGCCTGAAAGCCTATATCGAACATGGCATAGATCTGCGTTAGATACACCAGGAGCAGTTTCAGATGAACAATAAATTAAACATTTTCATTTTTTCACTTCTGCTGCTGGCATGCACAGCGGCTCTTGCAGATTCCGCGACCCGAAGTGTGGAGGCCACAACTACCATTTCTGCCAGACCGGAAGAAGTACTCGATGCATTCCTGGACGACGATGCTCTCAAAGCCTGGTGGAAAGTGTCCCGATCACTGGTCGAACGAAAGGCTGGCGGAATCTGGTCCATTACCTGGGATGACTGGGGGCCGGAAAAAACGCAGCACGCCTGGATCGGCGTAATCGAGGAGATAACGCCGGATCGGCTGGTGGTTGGACACCTGATCATGATCGAACCCGACATGCCATTGCTTGGTCCTATGCAACTCGAAATAACAGTGAAACCAGATGACGGCGGCAGTGTGCTGGCTGTTTCTCACCGTGGCTATGGGTACGGCGACCACTGGGACTCGATTTACGAAGCCGTCGTACAGGGCTGGGACCATGTTCTGGGTGATATGGAAGCGTGGGTCCAGGAAGAATACTAAGACTCGCAGCGGACAAAACTTGACGACTGTTGTTCACGAAGGAAGCTTACCGCTGGCCAGATAGGGGGTACACGCTCATGCTTACTCGCCGCGCCTGCATTGCCGGCGCCTCCGCCGCAGTACTTGCACCGCTTGTTGCCGGCAACGCCCGGGACATAGCCGGCGATGCGAAGCACGAATTCGATCCGTCTTCGCCATTGCCGCACAAGACCGCATTCTCCCCGTTCGCGGGTTCGTATATGAACTCCGCCAGCCAGCATCCGCTGAGTCTTGGCGCACGAGATACGATCAATCGCTACATGGATTTCAAGACGTTCGCGAACGGTAACGATCACTCCGTTTTAGCGACCTACCAGCGCAACCTCGAAAACTACGCACGACTCATCAATGCCAGCAAGGAAGAAGTCTGCTTCGTGCAGAGCACGACCGTTGGTGAAAACCTCGTACTGAAGGCGCTGAACATTCCCGAAGCCGGCGGCCGCATCGTGACAGATGAACTGCACTATGTCGGTTCGTTACCGACCTATGCTGAAATCGCGAAACAGGGCATGGATGTTGTGACCTTGCGATCGTCCGACGGCACTATCGATATGGACGAATTCGAAAGAGCGGTGACACCTGGCACGCGCCTGGTAACAGTTTCAAGCGTCTCCATGGTCAACGGCTTCCAGCATGACCTGTCGCAAATCTGTGAGATCGCCCATGCAGCGGGCGCGCTCGTATATGCAGATGTCGTGCACCAGGTAGGAAGCACGCCGATCGATGTACGGGAGTCCGCTGTCGATTTTTGCTCGGCGGCCAGCTACAAGTGGCTCATGGGCGAACAAGGCCTGGGATTCCTGTATGCAAGAAAGGATCGCCTCGCGCAAATAAAACGCCCGTGGCTCGGGCACTACCAACTGCGACGACGTCGCGGATTCGGCTTCCCTAACCCTGAACCAGGCGACAAACTTACGGAATATGAACATCACGATTCGGCGCTGGGCTATTTCGCGATGGGTTCGCAGTCGAATATCGTATCCGCACTGCTCGATCATTCGCTGCCATACCTGTTGCAAGTTGGCGTCGCAAGGATCCAGGCATACCGGCAACCGCTGATCGACCGCCTGCAGCAAGAACTGCCGAGGGTCGGTTATCCGTCGATCACGCCTCGCGATTCCAGGACAGCGCTGGTTTCATTCAGACATGGCGGAAACACCGGGGAATTACACAACAAACTCGAGGCAGCAGACGTAACGGTATCAGTGGCCTCGCACCACCTGCGAATTTCACCGTCCGTGTTCAACGACATGGACGATGTCGAACGCCTGATCCATGCGTTGTCCTGAGTGTGATAGTCGGCGCCTGATCAGACCTACTCTGTCAGATCCAATGCTTGTGCCGCATCGACCAAACTGGGATCGTCGCCAAGTGCAAAAATTACTTACGACGTGCTTCTGCACATTGTATCTGTTTGCTCATAGAAACATGATGGATGGCTATGACCGACATGGACAATCCCTGCCAAAGCGAGCGTCATGATGAAAAACCTGCTGGTGCAATTCGCTTTCCTTTTACTCCTGCCCGGGCTATCCGGCTGTGGCGGCGCCAAGGTGCTCAAGGAGCCCGAAGCACTTGCAGTCACGCAGTCGCTTGCGACCGCCTCGGATCGGCATCTCTCCGGAACGCTCGACTGGGTCATTTTTCGAGATGGTCCTGGCACGTGGGCAAGAAACGTGGACTGGGACGAGTACCTGATACGCGTCCAGAACCTGGGCGATGATTCACTTCAGATTACTAAGATCACTGTGGTGGACTCACTCGGTACCCGGATCGAACCCCGTCAAAATCGAAAACAGCTGGTCAAAGGCACCAAGGAGACAAAGCGTCGCTACAAGGGTGAAGGATTGAAAGTCAAGGCGGGTGTCAGTGCCGGCACATTGCTGGCTGCTGGCGCCGTTACTGCAGCCACGGTCGCGTCTGCCGGAGCCGCAGTGGCAGCATATGGCAGCAGCGCCATGGCGGCGGGAGTTGCCACCGGCCTCTTACTTGTGCCTGTCCTGGCAGTTGGCGGC
>SMWE01000166.1 GCA_004357475.1 Gammaproteobacteria bacterium | reverse complement strand
TGCCGAAACCGGTTCAGAAGCCGCACCCGAAACTGTATACGGGCGGCACCAGCGACATTACCTACCAGATGGCCGGCGAGCGCAACTGGGGAATCTGCGTACCGCCGCTGTTACCCTGGGCTGCGCTCGAGGGCCCCCTCGATATTTATAAAGAAGCCTGCGCCAAGGCGGGCAACACGCCAGACATTCTTTACCTGCGGCCGGTCTATCTCGGCGATGACGAAGGGCAGATCCGCCGCGAGGTTGAAGAGGCGCTACACAATTTTCTGAAGTTCAATGCAAGCCCGATATTCTCGAAGCCACCGTTACCGCCGAAGGAAGAACTCATCGCTAAAGACTACGGATTCTATGCCAGCGGCGCCCTCGAGGGTTTGACCCAACTCAGTTACGACGACATTGTCGACGGGGAAATCGGTTTCATCGGGACGCCGAACAAGGTTATCGATCAGATTGGTGCGCTGCGCGAGAAAGGCGGCATCAGCGAAGTAACGATACTCACCAACTTCGGCGGTATCGACCACTGGAAAGTCATCAAGACCCAGGAGCTGTTCGCGGAACGGATAATGCCCGCATTCCGTTAAAAAAGGAGCACACGACATGAGCTTGAAAGAACAGATTGAAGGCTTCAAAGACAGGTTTCTGCCGCAGATCCCGGAGCCAATAAGGAAATCGATGCAGACAGCCGAGGATGCCCTCAGGGAATCGCGCCTGGCCGAACGTGCGCTCGGTACCGGAGATGATGCAGTAGATTTCACGCTACCGAACGCCAAAGGCGATATGGTTTCGTCAAAGGTGTTGCGCGGCGACGGGCCGCTCATCCTGAGTTTTTATCGGGGCGGCTGGTGTCCTTATTGCAGTATGGAATTAAAAGCGCTGCAGGATGTAAATGCCGAGATTCAGGCGTTGGGTGCGACCCTGGTCGCCATATCACCGCAATTGCCCGATGCATCATTATCCACTGCAGAAAAGAACGAGCTGGAGTTCGAGGTCTTGAGCGACGTCAACAGTGAAGTTGCCGACAAGTTCGGTTTGACCTTTTCGCTGGCTGAAGACCTGCGTCCGATCTACAAGATCTGGGGCGCCGATGTTGCCACGGTCAACGATGATCCGGATTGCAAATTACCGCTACCGGCAACTTACGTGATCGATCAGGATGGCAAGATCGTCCACGCATTCACCGACGAAGATTACACCGAACGCCTCGAGCCGAATGAGATACTGGACTTCCTTCGAAAATTGCGTAAAACATGACGCCAGTCGGGTCAATGATATCTCGCTCTAGCCGCTTCAATTCGCCAGACATCATTTGTCTCCTCTGTAGCGTTTCGAATTTCATTAAATATTATATGTTTTACACTTCATAATTGCGTAATCGAAATAATATGGCAGGGTCTCCTCACTGACGGACAATATGGGCATTACATCAAATGTAGCGACTTTCGATCGCTGGATACGATCAAGCTTTGTCGAAATGAATACCGAGCTTGAGGGAGTGTATTGGGTCCAGGAGAACAGGGCGGACGTAAAGACCGGTGGCGCGGACATCAAACAGCAAATGCTGGAAGAAGGCCGTAGCCACATCGCCAAATTGCTCAATGAGGGAAATACGGACGAGGGTTTCGACAATAACTTCGACCTCCTTGGCAACGTGGGCCTGTACATGGCGGCGTGTCGCCGGCACGAATTGACCGAACCGTCGCGCGAACGCACCTCCCCGTTGCGGGAGGCATCGGCTTTGGCACTACAACTGGGGGCATCTCTGGGCGTCACGCCGCGATTCGCCACCAGCCATCTTTCGACGCACAACCTTGCAATCAACGGCCTCTACAAGACTTTTACCTCGCTGGACGCGGAATTTCTCTTTCTGGAGTACAACACGCGCGGCGTATTCTCATACAAGCGGGCGGCAGATGCCCTGCTCCGCACATTGCCCCTGGGCGTCTCGCATCCCGTTACCTTTGATCTTCTTTCCACTGCGAATGATGCTTTGGCGGAAGTGATTTCGCATAACGAGATGCTGTACGAGAAACTGGATGCAGACCGGTTTTTTTATTGTGTTCGGCCCTACTACAAGCCGCATCGTGTGGGTCTGCATGAATACCGGGGTGCAAATGCCGGCGATTTTGCGGGCATCAACGTAATCGACATGTTATTGGGGCTTTGCCAAGCTGACAACCTTTCCTATGCGCAATTGCTGGTCGACAAATTCCTGTACATGCTGCCGGAAGATCAGGCGCGGCTGCGGGACGTCATGCGGCGCCAGAGTCTTTTGGACAGTTTCCTCGAAAAACTGCAAGATGATGGAAGTGCCGATTGGTTTCAGAAGAATGCGAAGATGTTCCTCGAAGTCTGTGAGACACACGGCAAGACAGCAGCGCAACACCACGACATGCTTGTTAGCAGGTTTATCGAAAAGCAGGCAAAAGCGCTGCCGGAAGAATTCAAAGAGAACATCACGGCCAGCGGGCCACCATTGGAAGTGGTCGTTAATGCGTTGGCGAAATTACGGGACCTCAGGCTCGCTGCCGACCGGGACGATATCCCCAGCCGTTATGCGGATATCAGGAAATTGAAAGCAAAGATTCAATAATTGATGGCCGGCGACATGGACGGATAAAACAGGCCGAGCAAACGCATACCATCTACAGATGTGCATTCAAGCGAATGCGCCTGCTTCAGTGGCAGGAAAATCGTGTCGCCTGGCTGCACGGGTGTTTTGGTGTCGTCTGTCCACATAAATCCCTCGCCTGACAGAATCGTTATCGTCTCCTCGTAAAGATGACGGTGATGCGCAGCCCGTGATTGAGGAATTTCTCCAATAAACTGGGTAACCGGCGTCCCATGACTTTTGTCACCGATCAACACCTGGAAGAACCGGTCCGCCATGGCTTCCTGCTTGCTTTCATCGACACCCTGCACGCGTTCCGGCACCGATGCGTCAAAAGTCTCAGGCATTTCGTCCAGGAACTCCGGTGTCTCGCAGTGCGGGCACACCGAAATGTTCATCACGACAGGATCGGCGCTTAAGTTCGTGATCTGAAAAGCCTCACCGGGCTTTACGCAAACACCCGTCTCAGCCGCAACAGCGAATTCATGGCCGCCAATATTAACGGTGCCTTCCCCCGAGACAACGAAAAGCACCGCATTGCTTCCCGGGTAGTGCAAAACGGGCGACTCCCCTGTCGCGACGGTTGCTACATACTGGGATAACTGTTCGGCGCCATCCGCAGAGCCAATGACGGAATAGAATCGCATAACTCCGCGCTGTTGCATCGACTCGTCCGGCACCCGGATGACATAGCAGCCGTTGTCGAGCATTGCTTTGAGCGCCCCGCTTTCCTGTTCCTGGTAGTCAACCAGTTCCGCACCCGCACCGTCCCCCTCTTTGGCTTCTTCATAGACGTCAGAAAGTTGGTTGTGCGAGCCATCACAAAGTGGCTGACCCTTGGTGTGTTTGCATGCACAAAAAAGCTTTTCTCCGGACTCGTCTGCGAGCCACTTGAGCGGTTCGAATTCGGTGGTCTTGTGCGATCCGTCGCAAAACGGCTGCTTCTTGCTCAATCCACAGGCGCACCAAAAGTAGGTTTTTCCTTCCTGGACTTCAACAAGATAGGGTTTGCGGCGTGCGATTGTCGGGGACGGCATGGCGTTGTCCTGCAAGATATCAGACCAATAGATGCTTTTGTTCACGCAATGCGCGAAACAGGGAATCTATGTCGTCTTCGTTGTTATAAAAATGCGGCGAGATTCTCAGGTTTCCGGATCTGCAGGAAGTGACGATGCCCTGGTTCTCGAGAATGTCGACTAATGCATTCTCATCGTGTGTACGCAAAGTAATCAATGCGCCATGTCGCTTAGGGTCTTCGGGAACCACCAGTGCATATCCTGCTTTTTTGGCTTCGGAAATAATGGCCGCCGTCAATTCGCCAATCCGCTGTTCGATTGCCGGCAGGCCAATATCTTCAATTATCTTCAGCCCGGCTTCCGCTGCGTAGCAGTTCGGCACGGGTGGCGTTCCCATCTCAAAGCGACGCGCAGTCGGCGACGGGTTGTAACCAGAGGTATCCATGGCGAAGATGTCTGACTGGGCGAACCAGCCGGTAGCCGTCGGCACGAGGCTATCGATGAGCGACTCGCGGACATAAAGAAATCCAATCCCGGCCGTTCCGAGCAGATACTTCAACATTCCACCTACGGCGAAATCGACGCCCGCCTGATGCACGTCAAAGTCCATGGTGCCAAAACCCTGGTAACCATCCATGAGCAACAGCGCACCTTTTTGTCTGGCGACTTCCGCAATGGCCGGGATGTCCAGCCGTGCGCCATTCCGGAAACAGACTTGGGTAACCGCGACGATTAAAGTCTCATCATCGATCGCAGATTCGAAGTGCTCGACCGGAATGTAGCCATCCTTTTCAGGAACCCGCACAACCTTTGCGCCACGAAGTTCCTGCGCGTACCAGATTTGTGCATTGGTCGGAAACTCGAATTCACTGATGACGACCTTATTGCGTGCCTGGTTGAAATTCAATGCGCTCGCCACGGAGTTGATGCCGGCAGAGGCAGACGCGGTAACGGCTATCTCATCCGGGTCTGCGCCCAGAAAAGTGGCAACCGCCATCCGCACACTCTCATTTCGTTCCACCCAGTAATTCCAGTCTGTTCCTCTTTCCTCGCGGTCACGGATATATCTTTGCAGCGCTTCTTTGACTTCGGTCGCCAATGCGCCGTATGAGCAGCTATTCAAGTAGGTTTTATTTTCAAGTACCGAAAAATGGCTGCGAATTTGTGTCCAGTCAGGTGCGACGGTACTTGATTTAATGTCAGGTCGGGTATTCATTGCGAAGCAATGTCGATCTCGGGAAGATGGTCAACCTGAATATTCATAATGGTTCCCAACATTTACCCAGAATAAAACTATACTGTAAAGCCTGCAACAGTGTGGGAGAAATTATTGAGTCAGTCAGACAACGCTGAGTTCAAACATGAGAAGTGGTCTTCGGCGAACGTATTCATGCTCGCGACAATTGGCGCAGCAGTCGGGCTCGGCAACCTGTGGCGATTTCCGTTCGTAGCGGGTCAAAACGGCGGCGCCGCATTTCTTCTTATTTATATCGGCTTCGTATTGTTGCTCGGCATTCCAGTCATGATGGCTGAGCTGGCAATGGGACGCCGCGGAGGGGGCAGCCCGATTGCCTCGATGCGCAAACTCAGCATAGAAGCAGGCGCCTCGCGAGCGTGGGCGGCTATCGGCTGGTTCAGCATCCTGATTCCACTGGTCGGCATGAGCTACTACAGCGTCGTTGGTGGCTGGTCGATTGATTACGTCATCAAGGCAGCGTTGAACTCCTTTGCAGGCTTCAATGGCCAGGAATCGGAAAACACCTTTAACCTGGTGCTTGCATCGCCGTGGCGCCTGCTCTTCTTCCAAGGTCTCTTCATTGCTTCTGGAGTCGTTGTGGTCGCCAGGGGCGTTGGCAAAGGAATCGCAGCCGTCAGCAAATACATGATGCCGGCACTGTTCGCGATCCTCATTATTCTTGTTCTCAACTCGATATTCAATGCCGATATCGCTCGCGGTATCGATTTTCTGTTTAATCCGCACTTCGACAAGATTACGCCAAACGTTGTTTTTATGGCCATGGGCCAGGCGTTTTTCTCCCTCGCCATCGGTGTCGGCGTCATGCTGACTTACGGCGCCTACGTGCCGACAAATGTGTCCCTGCCAAAAGCCGCGTTCATGATCGCGCTGGCTGACACTGCCGTGGCGGTTCTGGCCGGCGTCGCAATTTTCCCGATCGTATTTGCGAACGGACTGGACCCGGCCGGTGGGGAGGGGCTGATCTTTGTGACCTTGCCTATCGCGTTCGGCAATATGCAATTCGGCTACATCGTCGGCGTTATGTTCTTCGTATTGCTGTTTTTTGCAGCGTATTCATCGGTCCTCGGCATGCTTGAACCGGTCGTTTCTTTTCTCGAAGAGCACCGCGGATATTCGCGACCGAAAATGGCAGTCCTGGCCGGTTTTTGCTCATGGGTGCTCGGCATTGCGGCGGTTCTGTCCTTCAATGTCTGGTCTGATTTGAGGCCAATGGCCGTTGTGCCGCTCCTCGCAGAAAAGAACATTTTTGGTCTTCTCGATTTTGCGATAGCCAACTTCCTGCTGCCATTGAACGCGATGCTGATTGCGATATTTGCAGGCTGGATCATGACGCGGCAGTCATTACTTGAAGAACTGGGCGTGCAGAGTGTGATCCTGGCAAAGTTCCTGCGGGTTATCCTTCGATATATCGCACCGGTGCTGATCTTCGCGATTTTCTACACCAGCCTGACCTGATAAAAATCGCCCGTGGGGGCGGGTTCCTACAGAGAACCTGGAGCCCGTGTTGTCTTCGTATCGTCCGCTGGGCGGGCGATTGCCTGGGTGTCGAGGTTCAGAACGATCTTGCCGCCAGCGTTGCCTGATTCGCTGAGCTCAAACGCTTTATCGAAATCGTCCAGGCCCAGCGAATGGCCGATATGCGGTTTGATGATGCCCTTCCTCGCGAAATCAATAACCTTCACAAGATTGGCCGTATTCCCAAATACGGTTACCTGGATGTCCTCGACGTCGTAGTCAGCGGACAAATCGTTAAACGGTCTGGCCAGCAAGTAGACCAGCCGCCCGCCCTTCTTCAAGACCTTGTAGGAATCTTCGTGCACCTGCCCGCCCACCGTGTCGAGAACGACATCGCAATCTGACACAGCACTCGTGAAATCCTCGAGGTCATAAGAAATCGCATGTGCGCCAAGTTTTTCCACTCGCTCGACGTTGGCGGAATGGCAGGTGGCATAAATATCGGCGCCAAAATGGTGTGCGATCTGGATCGCCACTGAACCGACGCCCCCCGATCCACCGTGAATCAGGACGCGCATTCCGGCCTGGGTCTGCGCAGTATCAACCATGGCGTTCCAGGCCGACAGACCCGTGAGCGGAATTGCGGCGGACCCCTGTATCGATAGATTGTCTGCAGCCGGAACCACATTGTCATTGCCGGATACACCGACAAACTCCGCCATCGAGCCGTGTTGTAGTTCACTCAAGATGAAACTTACGAGCTGGCCTTGCTCGAGCCGCATTCCGTCTACATTCTTGCCCAACTCAACAATCTCACCACAACCGTCTCGTCCCGGCGTTATCGGAAAATCCATTTCGAAAAAATCACGCAGCATGCCGTTGCGGAGTTTCCAGTCAAACGGATTGAGCGACGCTGCCCGAACTCTGATGAGGACTTCATCGTCGGACATGTCCGGGTTGCGCGTTTCCCCGAGCTTCAGGACGTCAACATCTCCATATTCTTCGTAGTAAAGCGCACGCATGCTGAAATCTTGCCTGGTTTTGCGTCTATTTATTGCGCTCGTCGATCACGCGAACGGCCTTGCCCTCGGACCGCGCCACCTTGCCTGGGTTGCAAACTTCGATTTGTGCGCTCACGCCCACGTAATCCTTGATGTCTTTCTTCAACGCGTTCGCAATAGTCTCGTCATCAGTTGCCGCGGCGTTAGGCTTTCGCTCGACCAGTACGGTCAGGACATCGAGCCGACCGTCTCGAGAAACCCGCAACTGATAGTGTGGGGACAACCCCGGCTGCTGCAGAACCCGCTCCTCGATCTGTGTTGGGAATACATTGACGCCACG
>SMWE01000165.1 GCA_004357475.1 Gammaproteobacteria bacterium | reverse complement strand
TCGGCCGTCGTATACATAGCTGCCACGGTTGCCAGGTCCGCACCGCGATCATAGGTGATGTCAAAAGCGGAGGTCACAGCGACAGACAGCCCGGAGCTAAAAACGGTCAGAGCCAGCGACGTGTCTTCGTCGACGGTGCCGGTGCTGATCGTCAATGGAGCGATCGTGGTGCCGTTTGCCAGTAATTCCCCGGCTGCCGCATAGAGATTGCCGGAACCGCTGACCTGGTCTCCGTTAACCTGATAAGTCCCGTTGGCGCCGCCAAGCAAGGCCCCTGCGAAATCGGTGAGCACGCAGACGAAATCGTCGTTGGGTGCAAACAGGCAGTCGATGTCGTCGGTAGAGGCAGTACTCGGATATCCGAATGTGAAGTTGTCAATAACAATTTCACCGGTGGTTACGGTAATGACTACCGAACCGATGAGAGGCTGGCCCGGATTGCGACTTACATTGATCTGACCAAAGTTGTTGTCAGGTACAACGCTCGACAATATCTGGGCGCCAAACTCGTCCAGGACCTGGATGGTCGCGATATTACCTACCGTCACCGTTCGCATGGAAAACACCAGTGTGTCACCGGGTATCGCGAAGTCGATAGATCCGCCAAGCGTGTCTACGTGCCAGGAAAACACGCCATCATCGTACAAGCCCCCTTGACCCACGGACTTGGTAACACCGCCCTGGAAAGCCGCGGTGAACGGTGCACTACCCCGAATGAAGCCATCCGAGTCGTCGAATTCGAAACTGGTGAAGATATCCGCGATATCGGGCGTTACCGCCTGGCCGCTCCAGATGCCGGCCGCTGACATAGGAGCCGCTGGAGGCGGTGGCGGAGGAGGTGGCGGGGGTGGAGGAGAGACGGCGCTGCCGCTGCTACCACCACAGCTGGCCAGGAGCCCGAAAAAAGCGAGCGAAATCAATGCTGAATAAGTTCGTGTTTTCATGCCGTTCCCCCCCCATCGACGGATGCAATCAGGACAGATTGCGTGGTGCGCGGACACACCCATTATTAGCATATGACTTTGCTACGGGGGAAAAGGTTCCAAGTGGTTCATCGAAATAGATTCGGGATGGCGCGTTTCAATGAGTCTCCTGGCGAGTCGGCTGGCACTCCGCATGCCGAACTGGTGTAAGATTTCCGTATTCGCAACGTCAGGACAATCGGTATCGATACCAGGCGAACAATGAAAAGATCCCGTGCCGCTGTGTGCCTCGCCATGTTGGGCCTGTTCGCTATTGGCATGCTGCTGACGCGCGCCGCCCACAGTCATCATTCGTTTACTGCCGAGTTTGTGGCCGACAAGACCGCAACGCTGAAAGGCACGATCACGCTAGTGTGGTTCAGGAACCCGCACGTGCGCTACCTGATGGTGGTCGAAAACGAAGACGGTGAGGAAGAGACATGGGACGCCCGCGGTTCACCGGTGGTCTGGCTGGCACGCAAGGGCTGGACGAAAGACTCCATCCAGGTCGGAGACGTCGTGGAAATGTACGGCTTTCTCGGGCGCGACGGCATCAAGATGTTGTCTATCGTGACCATCACGCTAGCCGACGGGACAGTGATGGTCGATAAGGTACCGGAGTGATACGTCGATGCAAAGAAAATTGATCACGCTTATGTTGCTCGGTGCTCTGTTACTGCGCCCGGTTGCTTACGCGGCTGACATCGAAGGTCGCTGGTTGTTGTCGGTACAGGACAAGAAACGGACGCTGGTCGGTTTACTCGAGATCGAGAAGGCGGGCGAGGGCTGGATAGCCTACCTCGAAGGCGGCCCGGCGAGTGTTGCAACCGATGGCGACAACATCGTTATCGTGGCTGACAGTCGTGATGTGCGCGGTTTCGTGTTCAACCGCAGAATGACGGGAAAAATCGACGGCGATTCGATGAGTGGTATGTATGCGCAGGAAGGTGCGGCAGCACAGACAGAAGCACCAGGACCCTGGCGCGCAATGCGTGAACCAGTGCAGGCCACCATGGCAAAAGCGGCAAAGCCCGCAGATTTGAGCGGCATCTGGACCGCGACCCAGGAACTGGACTTCCGCAAGTACACCATGGCATTGACGCCGGCCGGCGAGGAATGGCTTGAATCTTATCTTCCTTTCTACGACCAGCCCGACGTCCGTTGCACCTCGATCGGCTTACCGGCACTGACGACGTATTCCTTCCCTTTCGAAATCATCGCATCGGAAGACCGCCTGACGATGATTTATGAATATCAATCCAAGGTGCGGCGCATCTGGATGGATGGCCGGGCAGCGGGTGAGTACATGCCGCCGTCCCGCATGGGTCACTCGAACGGGCACTGGGACGGCAGCACCCTGGTCATCGAAACAAAATTGCTCGAGAAGACCGTCAGGGATTTTCGCGGCGAACTCATCTCGGAAAATGCACGCATCGAGGAGCGCTATGAGTTGAGCGAGGATGGCAACACGCTGACGCTCGTTGTTACGGTGCATGATCCCGAGAACTATTCCCGGCCACCCGTCCGCCGCCGGAAATGGATACGCGATGATACGGCGGAGATTTTCCCGTATACCTGCGACCCGGACTCATTCTATCTACCGATGTACGAAGACGGCGAAATGGATATGTATATCGAGCGTACCGACAAGCGTTTTTAGCCGTCGCGCAATCAATATCCTGTAGGAGCTCGCCCCAGCGGGCGATTAAATTTTGCGATACACGCTCACTCGTGATCGCCCGCTAGGGCGGGCTCCTACAGGCGAACTGCTACAGGCGAGTTCCTGCGCGCGTGGTAATGTGCGTGCACCATGAAACTCCGCGATTACCTGCAACGCCATATCGTTATCGTTGGCATTCTCCGTTACAGTTTCCCTTTGTACCTTAGCGCGCTGGCGATCACTGAATTACCGTACGCGATCGCGACCGTGTATCTCGGCGAGGCATTTCTAGAAGCTAACACCACCGTCTTCATCCTGCTCGGCATTGCAGTGATGGTACTGGGCATATTCCTGTTCCAGGGGGTCAAAAAGTTGATGGGTCGCCGTAACGATTCCTGACCACAGCCGCTGCCGCTGACGTCAATTCAATCCCAATCGCTCCAGCAATGGTTCGATCGACGGCTCCGCCCCGCGAAACTCGCGGAACAACTCCATGGCATCACGGCTGCCGCCCTTTGAGAGCAGTGTGTTGCGGAAGTGATCGCCGTTCTCGCGCTTCATACCGCCGTTTTCCTCGAACCATTTCACGCTGTCGGCGTCGAGTACCTCGCTCCAGATGTAGGAATAATAGCCGGCTGAGTAATTGCTCATGATGTGACTGAAGTAGGGTGTGCTGTAGCGCGGCGGCACGGGCGCGAAATCCATGCCGTGATCGAGCAGTATCTGCGCCTGGTATTCCATCAGTGCTTCAGCCGGCGGAATCTCCGCGGCGCTCAGCTGATGCCATGCCTGGTCGATGATGGCGGCGGCCAGGTATTCCGTTTGCGCAAATCCCTGGTTGAACTGTGCGGCCGCACGCACGCGGTCCAGCAAGTCCTGCGGTATCGGCTCGCCGCTCTCGTAGTGCACGGCGTAGTTGGCGAGCACCTCCGGCCAGGTCGCCCACATCTCGTGTACCTGCGAGGGATACTCCACAAAGTCCCGCGGTACGCTGGGTCCGGAAAAGTGCGGGTAGGTCACGCTGGAAAAGAGGCCGTGCAGCGCGTGACCGAATTCATGGAACATCGTGGTCACCTCGCTCATCGTCAGAAGTGTCGCCTCGCCCTCGGGTGGTTTGACGAAATTGAGGTGATTGGCCACCACGGCCTGCTTATCCATAAGCGTGGACTGCAACACGTATTGATTCATCCAGGCGCCGCCGCGCTTCGACTCGCGTGCATAAGGATCAAACAGGAAAAGCCCCAGCGGCGTCCCGTCGAGGAACGCTTCATAGACGCTGACATCCTCCTGGTAAACCGGCAGCTCCGGCCGCGCCTCGAACGTGACACCGTAAACCTGCTCGGCCATGAAAAACACGCCGTCGTTGAGCACCCGGTGCAATTCAAAATACGGCTTTAACTGTGCTTCATCGAGGTTGTAACGCTGCAGCCTGAGCTTCTCGGTGTAATACAGCCAGTCCCATGCGGCGAGTTCAAAGGGCTCGGCCTCGGTTTCATTAATGAGCGCCTGCAGGTCTGCCGCCTCGCGCCGGGCGTTGGCGACCGCGCGCGGCCCGAGGCGACCCAGCATGTCGTTCACTGCCTCCACGGTGCCGGCGGTCTCGTCGTCGAGGACATAGGCGGCGTGGGTGTCGTAGCCGATGAGCGTTGCCCGTTCGGCGCGCAGGGTAAGCACACGGTTGACAATGCCCCGGTTATCGTACTCGTTGCCGGTGCTGCCGCGTGCTGCGGAGATTTCCTGGATTCTCTGCCGCAATGCCCGGTTCTCGAGCGACGTCAGTGGCGGCTGCTGTGTCGTGTTTTGCAAAGTCAGCACGTACTTTCCCGCGAGATCACGTGATTCTGCTTCTTTCGCCGCACTGTCGATCTGGCTTTCGGAAAGCCCGGAAAGCTCGTCGCGCGACTCCACGACGACCGCCGATTCGTTTACCTCGTTCAGCACGTTCTGGCTGAATGCCGTCCCAAGCTCGGCCAGCTCTGCGTTGATCTCGCGCAAGCGGCCTTTGTGTTGTTCCGAGAGTTTGGCGCCGGCGCGCACGAAATCGGTGTGATAACGCTCGAGTAGTCGATATGCTTCCGGATCGAGTTCCAGTGAGTCGCGGGCCTCGTAAAGACTCGCCACGCGCGCGAACAAGTCCGGGTTAAGCAGCATATTGTCATCGTGGGCCGAGAATTTCGGCGCCATCTCAGTCTGAATCTCCTGCAGCGTGTCATTGGTATGAGCACTGGTCAGGTTGCCGAACACACGCCGCGACCGGCCAAGCAACTGCCCGGAGCGCTCCATCGCGACAATCGTGTTCTCGAACGTGGCAGCCTGCGCATTTTCTGCAATAGCCTCAATCTCAGCCGACTGTTCCGCCATGCCACGCTCGAAAGCCGGCAAAAAGTGCTCATTCCTGATCAGGTCGAAAGGTGGCATGCCGTAGGGCAGTGTGCTCTCGGCGAAAAAGGGGTTGGTAGTCCCAGGAGCCTCGGTCACGGGCTGCACCGCCGAGTCACGGTCAGAACAAGCCACAACAAAAAGCAAAAAGGCAAGGCCAAAAACCTGGCTTGATTGACGCATGTTCGGTGCTCCGGGATTTGTTGAGGCGGCGAATCATACCAACATTGTCAGCGTGTGCATGAGCCCGCCCCGGGGAACAGAACGGGCACAAAAAAAAGGGCGGAACCCGAAGGTCCCGCCCCATTATTTCTCAGGCAGATTGTCGCAATCAGATGGCGACGATATTTTCAGCCTGCGGGCCTTTCTGGCCCTGGGTCACGGTGAATTCCACTTTCTGGCCTTCAGTCAGGGACTTGAAGCCGTCGCCAGCAATATTGCTGAAGTGGGCAAATACATCGGGACCTGATTCCTGCTCGATAAAGCCAAAGCCTTTGGAATCGTTAAACCATTTTACGGTGCCGGTCGTAGTTTCAGACATGATCTTTTCCTATTTAAACAAAAGTATTAATGCCCTGGTGAGAGGGCGGCTGTGCTGAAAGTGCTTAGTACTTATGAAAAACAGGTCGAGGAACTACTAATGAGACTTCGGCTTGGTGCCATAAATATGAGCTTTAACTTACAAGCAGGGCGGACTATATAGGCTAAAAGCCCATAGTCAAGGAATTATCCTTGTTATTTCAGGGATTTGTCGGGGCCCGCTCCCCCGTCTTTGTGAATGATGGGCGGCCCTGACCCGGGACACGGTCAGCCAGGCGCTATGATGGCGACAGGCGGCAAACAAGCCATAACCGGCATTGCAAACGCCATATAATCTACGCTCAATTATAAGAAAGTGTTGAAATCCTGAAGCGTCCCGATAGATGGCCGCTTGCAGGAATAGGGGGGGAAGACATGCCGGAAACGAATGAGACAGCAGTCGAACGCCCGCCCTGGCACCTGTGGGTCATTGGCGTTTTCGCGCTCTTATGGAATGCCATGGGCGCGTTGGACTATGTCATGACGCAGACCAGGAACGAAGAATATATGAGCAACTTCACACCCGAGCAACTTTCCTTTTTCTACGGCTTTCCGGCCTGGGTAGATGCGGCCTGGGCCATCGCGGTTTGGGGTGGGGTACTTGGCGCGCTTCTGCTGCTATTCAGGCGGCGTAATGCGGTATGGGTGTTTCTTGCCTCGCTAATCGCGATGGCGCTCACAGCGTTTCAAAACTACGTTTTATCCAATGGTATGGAGGTTATTGGAGACGCCTTTACGCTCGGATTTACCGCCGCGATATTCGTTGCCGCGCTGGCACTTTTTCTCTACGCGCGCGCAATGCATCAGCGGAAAATACTCGTCTAGCCCGAAGGCGTCGCGACCCGGAAGCCGGTCGCCGTGTTGAAAGCGCCGCCCGACAAATCGCTGCACTGGCCGCTTTGGTATTGAATCTTTTTGTAAAGGAGCGGAGCATGTTGTGCCGATCAAGGGGATTCAAAGTCGTCTTCCATGTCCTGGCCACATCGATCCTGTGGTCGGCGGGAGCGTGCGATGCACAAAGGCACGCGTCGTCGCCGGTCGATTCGTCGCAAATCGCCGAACCCTTGGTCGATCTCATGGCCGTGAGTTGGATACATGGGGCCGAAGACTGCGATGCAGGGCGGCGAGAATCTGACTACGTGGAATGGCAACAAGTGCGTTACCAGGTAAACACGGTCATTTTCCGCCAGAACAAGTGCTCAAACTACGAGGCACCGTTCGTCTACCTTTTTATCGGCACCGAAATGGCGCTTCTGATCGATACAGGCGCGACGCTTGACGCTGGTGCGGCATTGGTCGACTCGATCCGGGCTGTCACAGACCTTGCGGTCATAGTTGCTCACTCACACGGGCATGGAGACCACCGTCTCGGCGACGACGCTTTTCGCAATACGGATGGTATGACCGTCGTCGAAACCGGCGCCGGCGCGGTGCGAGAATTCTTCGATTTCGAAAACTGGCCAGACGAGCCTGTCACTCTTGAGTTAGGTGCACGGGAAATCGAGTTATTGCCGATACCCGGTCATGCCACAGACGACCTGGCGTTCTACGATCCGATCTCAAAATTCGTAGTTACAGGGGATACTCTTTATCCGGGACGGTTATATATCGGCGAATGGCGCGAATATCATGCGAGCATATCGAGATTGGCCACTTGGGTAGAGAACAAATCCGTTCTTTATGTCATGGGAACCCATATTGAGATGAGCAAGACACCGAACGTTGACTACCCCATCGGCACGACTTACCAACCTGATGAGCATCACTTACCACTTTCGGTCTCCGACGTGACGATATTGCAGGAAGCAATTGCCAACATGGGAATTCCGCGGAAAACCCGATTAGGCAGTTTCATTCTATGGCCAAGGTAATAATGTCTACCGTTGACATTGTGGGACCGCCATCCAACAATGATGATTGGTTCAACCGCGACTTTCATAACAACAAATATCAACAGGCTTGGGTTCAATAAATCGCATCGTATAGTTGCAGAGTAGCTGCAACGGCCAGTCATTCCGGATCCCAGGCAGGCAAAAGGGGGTATCAATGGTCATACGTCTTCTAAAGATCGTTTTCGTCGCATTTATTTCTCTTCTGTGTCTGATCTACGCGGCCCAGAACGTCGCCAACCTGGACGCTTGTTACCAGGCCTTTGCCTATGTGCTGGGAAGGGTGGATCACCAGGTTTATCCGGGCTCCATCATTCCAGCCATTCAGAGCCCTGTTGTCATTTGGCTGGTGCTGGTCCTTGTCGTCAGCCTCGAATTTGCGGCAGGATTGCTTGCCGCAAAAGGTGCCTGGGACCTGTGGGGCGCGAGAAAAGCGCCTGCCGCAGAATTCAATGGTGCCAAGACT
>SMWE01000164.1 GCA_004357475.1 Gammaproteobacteria bacterium | reverse complement strand
GGCGCTGAGTTTGTCATGCATCGCCTCAATGAGGCGCTTCGCTTCGCTGTTCTCCGCGCTGACATCCTCGCGATCGCGATGAGGTTCATGCTGCGGTTCGTCAAAACGTGACTGATCCGGCGCAGCAAGGAATACCCGGATAGTTATCCAGGCAATTACGGCAATCACGGCCAGAGCTACAAGAATCTCGATAATCATTTAGGACTCATGTTACCCAGGTTGGCCGGGTCCGAGTAGCCTCTTATGGTGTATCTCTTGCCACGACGAGGTCAATCGCGTGATAGGCAGACAGGATTGCCCCCTCCTGCCATCCCCGCAGGATGCTCAGGTGCTCGCCGGCAAAGAATATATTCCCGTCGGGCGTCAGCAGGAAGCTGGGATCCGATGCTCCCCAGGCACCGAGCTGGAATGGCACCTTCGGCCATGCCACGCTGATCCCGTGAATAGCCTCGGCACTAAACTCCGGGTGCAAAACATTCGCCTGAGTAACGGTCGTGTCGATTCTTGTCTGTGGCGCTTGGTTGGCGAAGTTGTTACCGGCCGCACCGCCGAACAGGTAGGAGCCCACGATGACACCGTTGTCCCGGCCGAAGCCGTGGTTCGGATACCAGATCTGGGTAATATTTTGCGTCGTCCAGGAAATACCGCCGTAGATATTATGCTCCTGCTCCCAGAAGCGCCGCGACTGAAAGGCAATCTTGCCGGCCGACGTATAAGCGAAACCGGCGATCTCATCCTGATGCGAAGCGGCGAAATTATTTGCAATACTGCGCAATACGGTCGCAGGTATCGTGCAGATGCAGTAATCCGCATTCAGGGACATAGGATTACCAATCCGGTCATAATTGATCTGGACGCCACTCGCGATATTTTGAATATTGGTCACCTCCGCTTCGTAAATGATGTCCTGTACAACCTGCGCTTCGAACGCAATACCGATCCGGTCCATGCCACCGACAGGCTGCAACATCGTCGACTGCTGATCGAGGCCGTGCGCGAAATCCTGTCGATTCTGCCAGAATGATTCGCTGAGCAATTCCTGCAGCTGCAATGGATTGACCAACTCGCCGCGTTGCCGGCTACCCGTGTCCTCCTGGCCCGGAAATCCGGCCCTGCTGGTGCCGGTGTAGTCGAACGAGCCGGACAGGTCACCGAAACCCCGCAGCAGGTTCAGGATATTGGTTTTGTCGGCGGCTGAGAGCTCCTGGTCGAGCGCATTCTGATTGACTGCCAGCGCCAGCAGACGCGCGATGTTGCCACGGGTGTCAGCTATCACGCGGCGTGCGATTTGTGGCTGCCCGCCGAATGAGTTCGTCGAATGCAGTAATGCGGCCCGGTTGTCGTTCGTGAATGTCTCCAGCGCAACGCCGAATTCGCGGCAGTAGCCGAGCAGGAATTCATGATGATGCGGAATTCTCGCCGGGCCCGGATTGAAGTACAGGTCGTTATCAAAGTCGAACATGCAAACCTGCGATGAATCCGTCTCATTGACCCCGTCACCACCGCGAATCGTACGATTGCGGCCGCCGGCCCTGGCGGTTGCCTCAAGAATCGTGCAGGCGTAACCCAATCTCGTCATCTCCAGTGCTGTTGTCATGCCGGCGATGCCACTACCGAGAATGACAACGGATTTGCCAATTCCAGCGTTGGGCGGCCAGTCACCGGGACGTGGCGACTGCATGCGGGGCGGCGGGGGCGGTGCCGCCGGATTTGGCGCAGTACCGGAAGCGGCGGAAGATGATCCGCAGCTCGCGAGCGACGTACCGATCCCCATCGCGGCCATGGTTCTCAACATCGCGGAACTGCCAACCGCCCTGCCAATGGCGGTCAGAAACTCACGCCGCCGCAGGTCTTGCCGATCGGATCTCATGCCGTCCCCCGGTATTATTGGCTAACCCTGTTTTGCCAGAGAAGGTCTCGAAAACAGACCTTTATATTAAATGTTCCGCCTCATTTCGTGGCTTTAGCTTAGTTAAGAAATATGACAGCGGTCCGCGGGCAAAATTCCCGGCCAGGCGGACCCGGCGGCCGGGACCGAGCATAGGCACAGCCTTCCTTATGGTCTATTCTTGCCCATGCTGCCCGATTCCAAAATCACAGAATAACGCCGGGAGTCAGAATTGAACCGAAGTATTCCATTGCTTTTCATAGTGGCCGTCATGTTGTCCGGCTGGGCTTACTCGCACGCGAAAATGACGTCAACCATCCCGGCCGACGGCGACACAGTCTGCGCGCCTGAAATCCTGGTCCTGACCTTCGACAACGCGGTGCAACTTACCGGTGTGCAACTCAGTACCGTCGAGGGCGACAACAGGGATCTCGGTGATTTCTCTGCAGAGCGGGCGAAGACCTTCACCATCAGTGTCCCGAATACGCTGCCACCAGGTGAGTACTACGTGGTCTGGCGATCAATCGCCGCCGATTCGCATTTTTCGACGGGCGAGTTTTTCTTTACAGTTGTCACAGAGGTCAAGTAATGAAAATAAATCATATCCTTATCGTTAGCGCTCTGTTTGCGGCCGGGCCCTGTTTCGCTGCCTGGTCACTGGACAACGACGCCTCACAGGTCAGTTTCGTATCTGTCAAAGCTGGCGATGCTGGCGAAGTCCATCGATTTACGGAAATTTCCGGCGAACTTTTGGCCGACGGAAATGCATCGGTAACGATTCAACTGGCCAGCGTCGACACACTGATACCACTGCGCGACGAACGCATGCGCGAATTGCTGTTTCAGACCAACTTGTTCCCGATCGCTTCATTAAGCACCCACATCGACATGGATGCTTTAATGGCGATGGAGCCCGGCGACAGTATGGACATGATCACCAATTTCACGCTCGATTTGCATGGCCAGCAGATATCGCTTGCTGCCGAAATGATCGTCGCCCGCCTCGGCGATCACAGGTTGATGGTGTCGAGCCGCAAGCCGCTCATCGTCAACGCCGCGAGCGTGGACCTTGTAAAGGGCATCGAAGCGTTGCGTGAGATCGCCAATTTGCCAAGCATCAGCAAGGCGGTGTCCGTGTCGTTCGTACTATCATTTGTGGAAAACTGACCAGTATGCATGTAACGGACTCCAGGTTTGTGCGGACTGCAATCATCGCCGTCACGATGATTTTTTCCGTTGCTATCGCCAGGGCTGAGCCGCCGGCGCCGGCCGATGTCTTCGGTTTTCAACCCGGCGATGACCACAAACTGGCCAGTTACGAGCAGATGGAATCTTATTACCGCCAGCTCGCCGCGGAAAGCGACCGCGTGCAACTGCGCGAGATCGGCGAATCCGTGCTGGGGCGAACCCTTTATTTGTTGACGATCTCCAGCGAGGAGAATCTCGCCAACCTTGAAAAGTACCGGGCCATCAGCGAACAACTGGCGCGCGCGCGCGTCGACACAGAAACCGCGGAGGCGTTGTCCAACGAGGGCAAAGCGGTCGTCTGGATCGATGGCGGCTTGCATGCCACCGAACTTGCCCACGGGCAAATGACGCCATTACTCGCGCATCGGGTCGCGACCGAGGAATCTGCAGAAATGCGGCAGATCCGTGACAACGTCATATTCCTGCTGATGCCAGTCATGAATCCGGACGGACTGGAAATCGTGCGCAAGTGGTATGAAAGTCAGCTCGGCACGCCGTTTGAACAAACCAATCCGCCCGAGCTGTACCACCACTATGTCGGTCACGACAACAATCGTGACTTCTTCATGAATAACATGCCGGAATCCAAAGCTGTTGCGCAGGTGATCTATAACGAGTGGTACCCGCAGATCGTATACAACCAGCACCAGAGTTCACCGGGCTATGCCCGAATTGTTATTCCGCCCTACTCCGATCCTGTCAATCCGATCATTCATCCGGGAGTGACAACCGGCGTGAACGAAATTGGCAGCGCGATGGGCAATCGCTTTGCACTTGAGAACATGCCCGGCGCGATTTCGGATGTCGGGTTCTCGATGTGGTGGAACGGCGGCATGCGCACTGTGCCGTACTTCCACAACATGATCGGCATCCTGACGGAAACGGGTCATGATTCGCCATCACCGCGCTTCTACGATCCGAAAGTATTTCCGAAGATGCTCGCAGTGCGCGCGAACCCACGTAGCGTCGGTATCGTGGTCGATGAAGAAGTCAGCGGCGTACCCGACGCACGCGTACTGTATCCCTACCCGTGGCCGGGTGGCGAGTCGCACTTCCACGAGCCGGTCAAGTTCATGGTGACCGGTTCAATCGCGGTCCTGCGTGCCGCAGCCGATTCCCGCCTGAAATGGTTGACGAATATTCATCGAATGGGTCAGGACGCTATTGCGGCAGGAATGGAGGGCACCCGCTACTACGTAATTCCTGCGGGACAACCACACGATGACGAGGCACGAAACCTGGTCAACCTGCTGCTTGAAGGCGGAATCGAAATCTATCGGGCAAATGAATCGTTCCGTGCCGGTGGCAATCGATTTGCCGAAGGATCCTTTATCATCGATTCGGCGCAGGCATTCCGGCCCTACATTGTCGATTTGCTCGAGAAGCAGACCTACCCCGACACGCGACTGGACCCCAGCGGTGCCAGCAAGCCTCCGTATGACATCGCCGGCTGGACATTGCCGATGCAAATGGGCGTAGACGTCGAATTCATCAGCGACGAATTTGAGGTGGATGCGGCTCGCATCGACAGGCTGGTCAACACAGAAGCGGGAGAGATTCACGGCAGCGCCGGTTTTGGTTACGCGCTCAGTCATACCAGCAACACAAGCATCAAAGCCGTCAATTCTTTGCTACGCGACGGTGAAAGCGTATCCTGGTCGAATCAATCCTTTCGTGCCAGGCGCACAACATTTGACGCTGGTACATTCGTCATTGAGTCGACCGGACATCAGACTGCAGCGCGGGTCGATGCACTTGCTGCAGAACTGGGGATCGATTTCGCCGGACTCAATTCCAGCCCGTCCGCTGATCTTTCAGCCTTAAGTTTGCCTCGGGTCGGCCTGTACAAATCCTATGTTGCATTCATGGACGAAGGCTGGACTCGCTGGCTGCTCGAGGAATACGGCTTCGATCCGGTCTCGCTGACAGACGAAGACATCCGCTCCGCCGACCTTTCCGATTTCGATGCAATCGTTATCCCACATCCGGATGGCCGCGTCTTTTTCAAGGACAATGTCGGCAAAATCCTGACCGGTCATGCGCCCGGAACGATGCCGGATGAATATGTTGGCGGACTTGGTCTCGAGGGTGCATATGCGCTGCAGGAGTTTGCACGGGGAGGCGGCACCATTGTAACGCTCGGGGATGCGAGCAGCTTTGTGATCGCTCAGTTTGGTCTGCCGATACGAAATATCGTTGCAGGCGCATCATCGCAGGATTTTTCGATCCCCGGTTCCCTGCTTCGCGCGACAGTCGATACTACCGATCCACTGGGCTACGGCATGGCAGACGAGGTTGCCGTCAACTTCGTCAATGGTGCGGCCTTCGACATCCTCGGACAGGCCGGTTGTGTTGATGATCTTCTGAACCAACGTCACTGCCGGGAAGTGACACGCGGTGGCAGACCCCTGAATCCGGCGCCAGCGGTGGCGCGCTTCGACAGCATTGTTAATTACGCGGCAGAAGAGGTCCTGATGAGTGGCTGGGCCACCGGCAGCGAACATATCGCCACGAAGTCCGCGATGGCGCGGGTCCCTCAGGGAGACGGAGAAATCATCGTATTCGGATTTCGGCCACAGTTTCGCGGTCAGCCAAGGGGCACCTACAAGTTGCTCTTCAATGCGCTGCATGCGGCAACGATTGATTAAGCGCTGCCGGCATTCTAGAGTCGAAGGCGGTAGCCGGTCTTGAAAATCAACCAGATCGTGATGAGGCAAGCGATGAGAAAACCACAGGTCATCGCCAGACTCAGCCCGACAGCAACGTCTGCATTTTCGAAAAAGCTCCAGCGGAATCCGCTAATCAGGTAGACCACCGGGTTGAACAAGGTGACCGTTTGCCAGATTGGTGGCAACATGCTGATGGAATAGAAGCTGCCGCCGAGGAACGTCAGTGGCGTGATAATCAACGTCGGCATGATTGCCAGCTTCTCCCAGTTATCCGCCCATATCCCGAGAATGAAGCCAAACAGGCTGAACGTGATCGCTGTCAGTACCAGGAACAACACCATCCACACCGGGTGTGCAATTGTAAAGTCCACGAACAGGGTCGCTGTGGCCAGAATAATGCCGCCGAGAATGATCGACTTGGTGGCCGCGGCGCCGACGTAGCCGAGAATGATTTCCACAAAAGATACCGGCGCGGATAACAGCTCGAAGATGGACCCTGCATATTTTGGAAAATATATTCCGAATGACGCGTTGGAAACACTTTCCGTCAACAGGGAAAGCATGATTAATCCTGGCACGATAAACGTGCCGTAGCTGACGCCGTCGATTTCCGTAATGCGTGAACCGATCGCAGCGCCGAATACGACAAAATAGAGTGAAGTGGAAACGACCGGCGAGACGATGCTCTGCAGAAGCGTGCGACCCATGCGCGCCATTTCGAATTCGTAAATTGCTTTGACAGCGTGCCAGTTCATCGGATTTTATTCACCAGCTCGACAAAAATTTCTTCCAGTGAACTTTGTGTGGTCTTTACATCATGAAATTTGATCCCGGCGGCGCTCAGGTCGCCGAGCAGTGCCGTGATACCCGTGTGTTCCGCCTGCGAATCATAGGTATAAGTCAACTCCATGCCCTCCTTTGCGACATCAAGGTCATATGAATCCAGTTGCGGGGGAAGCTCGCGTAGCTGCTCCTGAAGCTCGAGTACCAGTTGCTTACTGCCTAGTTCCCGCATCAGACGCACCTTTTCCTGCACAAGTATGATTTCACCGTGATTGATGATCCCGATGCGGTCGGCAATCTGTTCGGCCTCTTCAATATAATGCGTCGTCAGGATGATGGTGACGCCGGATTCGCGCAGGCCTCGTACGACATGCCACATGTCCTGGCGCAATTCTACGTCGACGCCGGCGGTTGGTTCATCGAGAAACAGGATCTGTGGCTCATGGGACAGTGCCTTGGCGATCAGCACCCGGCGTTTCATGCCGCCCGATAAAGTCAGGATTTTGCTGTCTTTTCTATCCCACAAGGACAGCGATTTCAGCACCCGTTCGAGGTGCTCGGGAGCGGCCGGCTTGCCGAACAGGCCGCGGCTGAAACTGACGGTGGCCCAGACCGATTCGAAGGACTCGGTGACGAGTTCCTGCGGCACCAATCCGATCATCGATCGCGTGGCGCGAAACTCGCGGACGATGTCATGTCCGTCGACCAGCACCTTGCCGCTGGACGGATTTACGATGCCACAGATGATGTTGATAAGCGTCGTCTTGCCGGCGCCATTGGGGCCGAGCAGCGCGAAAATTTCCCCTTTGTGAATTTTAAGGGTGACATTATTCAGCGCCTGAAATCCGTTATCGTAGGATTTCGAAAGATTCTCGACGGAGATGATTGTCTGCATCAGTCAAAACGACCGCAAGGTCCAAAAATATATTCAATATGCAGAATTCAGCTCTCAGTACTTTTTCAGGTCCCCGAGTTCTGCCTTTTGCTTGTCGACCATTGCCGCAACATCGGCCAACAATTGTTTTGCGTCGTAGACGATGCCGTCCTTGATCGTGACCCTGACACCACCGACGCGCTCCGGTTTGCCGGTTTCTTCATTCAGACGTACCGCACCGGTACCGTAAAGTACTTTCATATTGGCGACCGGGTTTTCATCGATAATGATGAGATCGGCGAGAAGTCCCGGGCGTATTACGCCGAACTCAATATCCTGTCCTTTCGGTTTGTGCAGGGCCTGCGCACCATACATCGTTGCCGATCGAATGACCTCGAGCGGATGGAAGCCGGCTTCCTGGAGCATTTCCATTTCCAGGATCGTGCCGAAGCCATAAAGCTGATAAATAAACCCGGAGTCTGAACCAACAGTGACCCGGCCACCCATGTTCTTGTAGTCGTTAACAAAGTGCATCCACACGCGATAGAAATTCTTCCAGGCGATCTCATCCGCAGTCGTCCAGTCAAACCAGTAAGCGCCATGACTTTCGCGATTCGGTGTGTAGAAATCCCACTGCGTCGGCAATGTGTATTTACTATGCCAATCAGCATTACGTGCACGCATGACGTCGCGACCCGCCGAATAGATGGTGAATGTTGGATCGAGCGTAAAATCGAGCGCTTTGAATTCCTCAAGCAGTGCATTCCACTTTTCCGATCCCCGGCCGGCGATCAGGTTCCATTGCCGCGCCACCTGCCCGAATCGATGTTGTTCATTGTTGTAATTCATGTCTACAGGCCAGGGTTGCACGTCATTGTTCTCGTACAGCGCCTCGAACAAGCCATAGTAATGCGTAATCGTGCCCAGACCGATTCGCGCGGCATCCTGCGCATTCATCTGTGCAACGCCCAGCTGCCCGAGATGCGCAGTCGTACCGAGACCCAGTTCCCTCGCCTCATCAATCAGGGCTTTCATGATTGCCGGGCGATGCGATTTGAGTTTCAATCCGTCCACTCCCTCGCGTGCGACATAGCGCACCCATTCCCTGGCGGCGTCCGGTGTGAGAATCTCCACATCGTCGTATTTCTCACCGGAACCCAGCGTGTGATAGGCGAACATCCTGGGCGCGACTATCTCGTTTTTGGCGCTGCGTTCTTTCTCCGCCAGTGCAAACTCAAGACTGCCACTCGGGACCCCGCGAATTGTCGTAATGCCATGGCCCAGCCACAGTTTGTAACTGTACTCGGCCTCGGGCGCTTTGCTGCTGCCACCCGTGTGCGTATGCATGTCGATGATGCCGGGCATGACGTAGGCACCATGCGCATCGATCTCGCGCGTCGCGTCCGTCGGACGCTCTTCTTCGTCGATCGGTAATCCCGGATATCCAACTGACTCGACCTTGGTGATGCGATTATTTTCGATTACGATGTCCACCGGCCCGATCGGTGGTGCACCTGTACCATCAATCAAGGTGGCGCCCCTGATAATCAGCCGCTCGAACGGCCCCTCACCTTCACCCTCCTGACGGTCCGGCGCAGGGATCATTTCAGGTTCTTCGTCCTGTCCCAGGACTGGCCAGGCAAATGCCACCATGACCAGCGCAGCCAGAAGGCGGTTGGTCATACGTCGAGACTTGAATACGCTCACAATGTTTCCCCCGATTCTTGTCGTTATTGAGCCTTGCCGCATGATAGCGGCTTTTCTGCACATGGGCATACTTATGTCGCGCCGGACAGGACATCCGAGAGCGACGATGTCACAGGGACTTACTTATGTCGCGAGTGAATTAAGCCGCGGTAATTCATATACGTGATTCCCGGCTTATCTGTGGTCGTCGGGACCCAACCGAAAAGAAGCGGCCTATAGCGGACATACGCGGGAGGTGACCGAGGCTACTTGATAATCAGAGAGCCAAACGTGAGCCGGATTTCCAACTGACGTTGTATCTGGCAATCTCGGGTTGATTCTGAGCCAACCGGAACTGCCGCGAAGATTCACGAGATATGATTACTTAAAGAACCAACGCGCTCCAATGGTGAAGGCGTCCGTGTCACCTGCAAACTCCAGGCTCACGCCTGCAGAAAGCTGCTCAGTGAAATAATAGTCACCTGCAAGTTCAAGGTAGGTGTCGCTATCGTCAAGGTTAATGTGGTTAACGGATCCGCGTATCTCGAACTGTGGTGCCAATAGACCGCGAGCGCCCGCCGAGAACGCAAAACCATTGTCGTCTGAGCCGCCCCCCGGGGTATCAATATCGACCCGAACGAAACGAAGTGTACCCACGAGATCGAAGTCCTTTGAGTAGTTCCAGACGTAACCGCCACCGAGTTCCACAACGGTTGAATCAACATTGTTGTTGAAGTCCAACGCCGTCAGTCCACCGACAATCATCCAGTTATTTTCCAGCTCATACGAGATATTAAACCGCATCCCGTCACCGCCGCGGTTATCAACATCAACGAAACGTAGCTCTGCGTAGGTATAGCTAAGACCAACTTTCTGTTCCTCGGCCGTTTGTGCAATGGCAATACCGTGTACGAGCAGGCCTGCCAATAGAAATAGCATCTTCATGGAACTCTCCTGATTATTGTTTGATTAAAAGCTGGCGAAGTGGATTTCACCCTAAAACGGCGCGAATGTTAACCACCGTATTACCCGCGTGTCTAATCACATTCAGGGATACCGTGGTGGATTCACGACAGGCGCCCCAGGCGATTGTTTTGCCGTAAATTATTCGGCGTAACGGAGTGTCTCTGTTTGGCGTCAGTAGCTGAAAACCATCTACCGATTGCGCAAAATTTATTTGCATATCAAAGTCGATACTGATGATTTCCAACCAAGGCATGGGAACTCAGCGAAATGAAACTGGGGAAGAAAACGGTTCCTTGAAGACGCAGGCAATCGTTGCTGTACGCTTGTGTCCATTTTGAGCCGGGCTGTACGTTTCTGATCGATTGAACGACTGCTGCCGACGAAAGGAGGCTATCGATCTCGATCAAATCTGACACTGTCTGTGCGGTCAGATCTCAGTTACTGCACTTACCTCACCCAGTCGGCATTTACCGGCAGTCGATGAATCCGCGCACTTGCATTGGTAAGGGGGAACTACAGCGGCCCGGCAGGATATCCACCTGATTTGTGAATAAGTAAAAAAAAGAATATACGCTTAAATAGCCGCGCTATAGTGTTGAGCATAACCACGATCTGCCGGTCCTTTAATCCCTGACACGCAATTGGAATTTCACAATCATGAAACATAGATTCGCTGCGATCAACTCCTGGCTCATGGTCTTTACCATAGGATTCGCCAGCTGGAACGCAGTGGCAGACACGCCTGCTGCCGAACTTCGCGTTGACGGGACACGTCTGAACGCGACGATGGGGCACATGAAGACATTCGGTATGAGTGATACCGGTGGCTCAACGCGCGTGGCATATAGTGATGAAAATCGTCTCGCGCTGTCCTATGTTTCCGCACTCATGTTGCAGTCGGGTCTGATGCCGCGAATCGATGTCGCCGGCAACCTGATCGGCCGGCGCAAGGGCAAGGTAGCCGGGCTTGCGCCAATCGTGTCCGGTTCTCACATCGACACTGTGCCGGATGGCGGCCACTACGACGGTATCGTCGGCGTAATGGCTGCCGTTGAAGTTGCCCGTACCTTGTACGAGGCTGGCCATGGTCTCGATCATCCGCTCGAAATTGTTGTCTGGAGCAACGAAGAGGGTGGCAAAACCGGCAGTCGTTCTTATATGGGTTCGGTGGAAGAGCGGGAACTCACATTGCCGAGTCTTGGCGACAAGAATATCGGAGACGGCATCACGTTGCTGGGCGGCCATCCCGATCGATTGGCGGAAAATGGTCGGAATCGCGGCGATATCTCCAGTTATATCGAACTGCACATCGAGCAGGGTGCGATTCTCGACAGGGAAGGCATCTCCATCGGCGTTGTTGAAGGCATTGTTGGCATCAAACGCTGGAATATTACTGTCGTCGGATTTGCCAACCATGCCGGAACCACGCCAATGGCCCAGCGCCAGGATGCTATGTATGCAGCCGCACTGATCATCGCGGACATCCGGCACATTATCACCGCAGAAACCGGAACACAGGTTGGAACTGTCGGGCGCCTGCAGGTACATCCTGGCGCACCAAACGTGGTACCGGGGCGGGTTGTTTTCAGTCTCGAAATTCGCGATCTCGATATGGAAAAGGTCGATCACTTGTTCAGCCACATCAGGGGATCCGCGAATACGATAGGTGAAGAAACCGATACAACAATCAGTTTTGATCAGTTCTATGAATCACCGGCTGCGATCACCGACGAACGAATAAAAAATCTGATTCAGGACAGCGCCGATGCGTTGGGCCTAAGTGCCATGCACATGCCGAGCGGAGCGGGACACGATTCGCAGAGTCTCGCCGGCATTGCGCCGATCGGCATGATTTTTGTACCAAGCAAGGATGGCATCAGCCATGCACCAGGCGAATTTACAAGCGAGCAGCAAATTATCAATGGTGCAAACGTGCTGTTGCAAACGATTATCGGAATGGATGAGCTGATCGAATAAAGTAATCCGACCGTTTAATCCGCGGAATAGATTGCGTGACCGCCGACAATCGTACGGACTATCCGCAAGTAACGAATCCGATCAGCATCCATTGTCATGATGTCCTCACCGACTACCGTAAAATCAGCGAGCTTACCCACCTCGATCGTGCCGGTTAGATGCTCGTTGAATGTCTGGTAGGCGGGCCCCAAGGTATGCAGACGAATGGCCTCTTCCCGGCTGACCGCCTCTTCCGGTCCGTACACTCTGTCGTCCCATCCTTTGCGGGTAATTCCGGTCCATAATGTTACGCGCGGACCGTAGGGTGCGCCGTCAGAGCCCCAGCTCATCCACACGCCCGCATCCAACAATGACTTCGTCGGATTCATCGTTGCCTCGCGTTCGCCCGCCAGCGATTCGACGGCAAATGAACCGAGCCCGACAGTAAATGACGGCTGACTCGCAACACCGATGCCGAGACGCGCCATTTTCTCTATCGTCTCTTGGGGCGGTTTGACCACGACATGATGCAGATAATGCCGGTGATCGTCCCGTGGCAGCTCCGTGAGAATTCTCTCGAGTTCGTTGACGACCATCTCTACCGCGCCATCGCCTATCGTATGGATCCCGAGTTGCCAGCCGAGTTCGTGTGCGCGCCTGGCGACAGGGTAGAACGCCTCCGCCGGTATACGGATTGCCCCGGTGTAATCAGGACGATTCTCGTAGGGTTTCAGCGACCAATACGCCGGTGCGCTCAGACCGCCGTCGATGCTCATCTTGATTGCGCCAATCTGCAGACGCTCGTTGCCGAATCCGGTAACGAAACCAAGCGCCTCCATTTCAGAAATTGCGACGCGCACACTTTCGTCGAGATCGTCATATGCGTCGTATCCGGGACGCAGCCTGATCTGCAGGGTCGCCCTGGGAAGTTCGCCACCGTGCCGTGCGTAAAGCGCCTGGAACAGGCGCAGGTCATCCGGTCGTACACCGGCGACATTGACGCTCGTAACCCCGGAGCTCGCAAACTGCAGCAAAAGCTTGCGAAGATTCTCAATCGCCTGATCATCGCTCAGTTGTCGGCCGCCACTCGATGGTGCTAGACCGCTGACCAGGCGCCGCGCCGAATCATAGAGGCGGCCGTTCGGTTCACCATCTTCGTCATGTCCAATGTGCCCGCCACCCGCGAAAGTCGTCGACCGATCAATACCGGAAAGTTCCAGCGCCAGTGAGTTCAAAACGGTTGTGTGTGGGCCGCGGGTCAAAAGAACCGGATTGGTAGTCGTGCCTTCATCGAGATTAGCGCGCGTCGGAAGATTTTCATTGGGCCATATTTCGCGGCTCAGCGCGCCAACAATCCATTCGTTTTCCGCAACGTTCGCGGATTCCCGTCGCAGCGCGTCCTGCAATTCAGGAATTGTCGTGGCTTCCCTCACCCAATCCGGGACCTGCGAAATCAGGCCGCCCTTCCATTCCATTAACAGCCCCCGTCCCGCATCGGCATGCACATGATTGTCGAACAGCCCGGGTATCATGGTATTGCCTGCGAGATCGATAAGTTCAGTACTATCAGATGCGATTTGCAGGATGTCGGCATTCGATCCGACGTGGACGATCCTGCCCTCGAGAATGGCGACCGCTTCCGCCGGATCAGCACCGGCAACACCGATGATCACTTTGCCGCCGTAATAAATCACCTCGGGTGGCGTGACGCCCTTTGTTACCTGCGCCGAATCACATCCGGCGATCAAACCGCAAAGAAGCAAAAGAGCGGGAAGAGTTATCCCTGTATTTGAGAAGTTCAACATATGTCCCCCGGTTAATTTGCGGGCGATCGGCGAATAAGCAGCCACAGGCCGTACGTCAGTATTGGCAACACGTAAATCAACAGGAAACCCCAGGTAATTGTGCCGTAACCCTGGGCAACCAGATTGGTAAGGCCGATCGCATCGGCCAACACTACGGCAACGAAAAGAATGGCGAGTGCCACTGCCGGACGCATCCAGCGTGGCATCCGAACGCTTCTTTCTGCAAACGTTTGATCGAGCCGTTCGTTGACACCGTGAATCAGCGCAGTCCCTGTTTCAATGAAAGTGCCAAACAGAACGATCGGGAACAGGATTATCAGGAACTCCGCACCTCGCAAGGTATTGAGCAAAATGGTCACCGGCAATACGCCGTCGCCACCTTCCGCGACCAGCGCCTCGTACTGTCCAATCATCGCGATGAAAAACAGCACGGCCGGCAACATCGCGATCGGTCCGCCAAGTAAGCCGGCAGTCACTGCATCGCGTCGCGATCCAAGGTGCCGTACGCAAAAGAGCAATGCAGGAATAATGGCGAGATTATATCCGGAGTACGCAATGCCGCTTTGCAGCCAGCCATCGTTGATACCGAATGCGGTCAGGTTGGTTTGAATCTGCTCACCGTGCTGAATCAAGTGCCAACCGAGAAGTGTGATGTAAGTGCCGTAGAGCACGAATGACCAGATCGCGAAGAAGCGCTCAACCGCCGAAGTACCTAAGAATACCAACAAGGCAATCGAGGTCATGATGCCGACAATGCCGACGAACGGTGGCAAACCGAATGTGTCGCGGACAATATCTCCCGCCGCTGCTCCAATGATGGAAATGACCAGGATCATCAGCAGCCAGTACAGGATCTCGTAAATCGGCCAGCCTCGTCCGAGCAGTGCTCTGGAGAAGCTGCGGTAATCGTAAAGCTTGAAGCGCCGCGCAAACTCGAAAGAAACGACCAGAACAATACTGAATGTGATCGTCGTAACTGCCATGCCGAGCAGACCTCCAACGGGTCCATGCCCGAGAAAAAACTCGGCGAGTTCCCGTCCCGAACCGTAGGCACCAGCAATGATGGCGGACTGGAATATGAACCCCGGCAGCAGGTAACGCTGGAACCAGCTGTTTTTCATGCTGTGTTTATGCCCATAACTCGGGACTGAATGGTTCGACCTGGCCGCTTTTATATATTAAAGGGTGAGCGCAGTCTTGTGCCTGCAACAGGGGGCCGTCGATGTCCACATACCGGCAACGCTGTGCGATTACGAATGCCGGCGCCATCGCGAGGGAGGAACCGAGCATGTTACCGACCATCAGGTCGAATCCCATCGATTCCGCCTGCAATGCAAGGGCGAGGGCTTCCGTGAGCCCGCCCGTCTTGTCCAGTTTGATATTGATGATCTCGTACAGGCCGGCAAGCCGGTCCAGGTCCGCCCGGGAGTCACAGGACTCATCCGCGCACAGTGGAATCGGTGATTCAAAGTCCCGGAGTGCCTCGTCATCGGCAATGGCCAGGGGTTGTTCAACCATTTCGACATGCAGCGCTTTGAGGCCGGCCGCATATTGGTCGAGATCATCGATCGTCCAGGCCTGGTTGGCATCGATAACGATTGCGGCATCCGGCGAACCTTTCCGGATAGCGGCAAGCTGCTCAAGCGGATCCCCAATACCGACTTTTACCTTGAGGATCGGAAAATCGGCATGTGCCGCTGCGTCCTTTTGCATATTCTCCGCAGTATCGATGCCGACCGTATAAACCGTCGTCACCGCATGCGGCTGCCAGTCAAGCATTTGCCAGACGGTGCGCCCTGACTGTTTCGCTTCGAGATCCCACAACGCGCAGTCCACCGCATTGCGCGCGCCACCTGGCGGCATTATCTGCTGCAGCTCGTCCCGGCTGATGCCACCTGCAATCTGCGGCATGACCGCCTCGATCTGCTCTTTGATCGAATCAATCGTCTCACCCTTGTATGTCACGCCCGCGGCTTCGCCCGATCCCGTGTGTGTACCATCGGAAATATGGCACAGGAGCGTTTCGGCATGCGTAGCTTCGTCGCGCGAAATCCTGAACGGTTTGCGCAACAACCAGGTTTTAGGCTCGACCCTTATTTCGTAAGGCAATATTCGTCTCCGGATCAGAAATTCTCGTCGAGATAGTCGACAATCGCGGCAACTCCGGTAGCGACCGGATCGACACATGGCAAACCCGTCAGCTCCGACAGTTCATTCAAGTATGACTCACGTTCACCGGCGTTCATCGCGGACGTATTGACACTGACGCCTGCGCAGCGGATCTTGGCATTAGTCACTCGGCCGCAAACGATAGTCTGTTCAATCAGAGTTGGAATATCCGGCAACAGACATTCGGGGAACGCTTCGACATACTTCCGGCCGGCAGCGTGGCAGACGACGAATGCGTCCGCTTGAGATCCATGCAGAAGACCCAGCGTCACCGCAGCGTATCCCGGGTGAAAAAGAGAGCCCTGCCCTTCGATGACATCCCAGTGATCGGCCTCGTTATCCGGCGACAAAATTTCCGCCGCGCCGGAGACAAAATCAGACACCACGGCATCGATCGGAATACCGCCACCCGCGATCATGATGCCCGTCTGCCCGGTCGCCCTGAAATCTGAGTTCCAGCCGCGATCCTTCATCTCTTGCGCGATCGCGAGTGCCGTATACTTTTTGCCGACGACACAATCTGTGCCCATCGTAAGCAATCGTTTGCCGGTCCTCTTTGCTCCAGTGCCAACCGGCAGGTCTGGTGGCGGCGACCTGACGTCGATCAAGGAAACCGCCTTGCTGGCTGCCGCTTCCGCAAGCCCAGGGACTTCCGTCAGCGACGCATGTGTGCCTGCGCAAATGTCGAGACCCGCATCCACCGCATCAAACAGCGTAGCCACCCAGTGCTCGGGAATGGTGCCGCCCACGCCAGCCACCCCCCAGATCATCGTTGCAGCCCCGGCCGCTCTGGCTTCAGCAGGCGTCATATCCGGAAGCCCTAAGTCGACGCCTGATCCTGGCAGCCGATACTGGCCGGTGCAGAGCTCGGGCCGCCAGTACGCGATTCCCAGGCCGGTTTTGGCATGTGTTTCCTCCGGTTCATCGCCGAGGAAAATCAGGTAAGGAGATTTTATGTCGATCTGCAAATCCGTCCTGTGTGCGCTTTGCTAAGCGGCAAATAAGGAAACTCCAAATAACCGTTGCATGATGAGTATCAGGGACATTCCCGTGAATACGACCAGGCTTAACCAGCCAAACCAGGTGGCAAACATTGATGGATAAAAGACCTTGTCATCCTTGCGAATAATCGTCAGGCAATAATAAAGATTCAGAAAGAATATTACCGGCGCTACGAAATAAGCGAGCGCAGACGCAAGCAAAACCAGGTAAACAGGTCGTGGCAGGCCGGCGATGATGGCAACCGATGTAATGAGCGAGAAAAACATGGTTGCCCGGTAAATATTATATTCCGAATACCAGGTCTTGCGTTGCGCCTCACTCAGTTCTTCGCGACTTGTCCTGGGTAACGACGCAGTACTTCGAAACAGATTCCTGCAACAGGCGCCAACGACACGTGGCCAGCCGTCAAAGTAATTGAACGCCGTTGAATAGGTCGCCGCAAGTGCGCCTATTAGAAAAATGATCATCAGGTGGGGACCCACGCTGTCCGTAAATATCCTGGCGATCTCCCCCATAACGGCATTGCCGCGTACCTCGCTTGGATACAGCCAGACTGCGGCGAGCACCAGGAATATCGTGGCAAGCAGAAACGAAATAACGTGACCGAGGCGAAAATCAAGCAGGCCTATTTTGAACCAGCGCCGGCAATACTCCTGGGCGTGTACCGGCAGTTGCGACCGATCGATGCTGAGATCCGATTTCCTGGCGTTAAATGCATCGAACGATTTGGCGAGGCCGCGCTCTTCCATCGGGCCGCGCAAACGGCCCATGCCGACTTTCTTGGCTTTACCCCACTCGGACGCCTGCAATGAGACGTCGATTCCTGTCGGCAAAAGACCGAGGAATGAGGCGATGATCAGCCACGATCCCTCGGGTGCGTCGAGTCGGAAGAAGTGAACGAATCCACTGACCGGCGCAGGCTGCACGAAGTAAACCGCAAATGTGCAAACGATCAGGATTCCCGCGGCAATCTTCGTTACCAGCTCGACGACCGCGTAACGGCCGCGCAGGATTATCGCAACGGCTGTCACGCCAAGGAGAAAACCATAGACCGCGAGTTCCCCATCGTCATCGATGCCTGGTATGTCCAGCCCGAGATACAGCCGGAAAAAATAGAAAACGACTGCGGCGGCCGCTATTAATCGACCTGCCTGCCCCACAGCGGACTGGATGATGGTGGTTATCAGCACGTACCAGACAGGAATCTTTTTCCATGCGGTGGCATAAGCATCGAGCATGCTGCGACCGGTCGCATGCGTGAAGCGGATCGCCATTTCGAAACCGTAGTACTTGAAGATGTAGGCAATCGGCAGACACCACAGGAGTGCGTATCCATATCGCCCGCCCGCGACCGGCGCCGTAACCAGGTGGCTGGTGCCTATACCGGTCATCATCAGCATCATGCCGGGTCCGAACTTGCGTGCGAGGCTGCCGGGTGTCATCGACGGCAATTCGAGCGAATCGAAAGCGTCGTTGGTGCTGTTTTTATTCTGGTCAGTCATAGTCGGCCGAAGAAAATTATTGTAGGAGCTCGCCCCAGCGAGCGATATTCGCCCGACGGGCCGGGCTCCTACAGTTTTATTTGGTTCCTCTCTATCAATACGTGCCCGCTACACGCGCGCGCTGCTGAATCAGCGACAACACTACATCAATCGTCGGCGTCGGCACATCAACCATCCGTCCCAGTTCCTGCACTACCGTAACCAACGCATCGATTTCCATCGGCCTGCCCAGTTCCAGATCCTGCAGCATTGACGTCTTGTGCGCACCGACAGCTGCACCTCCCGCAATGCGCTTGTCTACGTTGATCCGAAATCTTGCCCCGAGTTTCTCCCCGATTTCCTGGGCTTCGAGCATCATGTTCCGGCACACGTCCCCGGTGCCCGGTGCCCCGGCAACCTTATCGAGGGTCGCATGCGTCAGCGCACTGATCGGGTTGAAACAGAGGTTGCCCCAGAGTTTGACCCAGATGTCGTCACGGATATTGCTGCGGACCCGGGACGTAAAGCCGGCATTTTTCAATGCCTCGCACAGTTCACTGGCACGCACTGATTGCCGGCCATCGGGCTCCCCGAGAATAAAACGGTCACCCTCGATGTGGCGAATGACGCCCGGCTCGACAATTTCGGCGGCCGGGTAGACGACGCAGCCGAGTGCCCGTTGCGGCCCGACAGCATCCCAGATCCTGCCGCCTGGGTCGATGCTTTCGAGTTTATGATTCTCATACGGACCTTCCAGTTGATAGAAGTACCACCACGGAATGCCATTGACCCCGGTCACCACGGTTGTATTGTTATCCAGCAGCGGCTGCAGGGAATCGACGACGCCCGGGAATGAATGCGCTTTCAGCGTAATGATGACGTAGTCCTGCGGACCGGCATCCTGTGGTTTTTCCAGGCAGCGAGGATGCGCGATTATCTCCTCTGTGCCCATCAATAACTTAACGCCATGCTTCTGCATTGCAGCGAGGTGCGGACCACGCGCGATCAGGGTGACGTCAACGCCTGCCAGCGACAATCGCACGCCGAGCCATGCGCCGATCGCGCCCGCACCAACAATGCAGATTCGCATCAGGCGACCCCCAGCTTCTCGGCAAGACCGATTCGCTGCAGTTTGCCCGTCGCGCCCTTGGGGATCTCGTCCAGAAAAATAATTTTGCGCGGCACCTTGAAAGTCGCAAGGCGTTCCCCGGCAAAAGTCCGAATCTCCTTTTCATCGGCATGCTCACCCTCACGCAGAACAATAGCCGCTGCAACCTCCTCGCCAAGTGACTTGTGTGGCATGGCAAATGTCACACACTGCTGAACGGCAGCGTGATCCATGAGTACCTCGTCGACTTCGCGTGGCGAAATTTTTTCACCGCCGCGATTAATAATCTCTTTCAGCCTGCCGGTAATCGTCAGGTATCCATCCTCATCCATGACGCCCTGGTCGCCGGTTCGGAACCAGCCGTTCACAAAGCACTCAGCGTTCGCGGCCGGGTTGTTCTCGTATCCGGTCGTAACGTTATCACCCCTGATGACGACTTCTCCCGTCTCGCCGGTTTCCAGCAGCTCTGCCTCGGTCTCGTCCATGATTGCGACCTCTGGTCCGGCGGCACAGCCCACTGTCCCGGGCTTCCGCAAACCCGGTGGCAACTGATTGCAGGTCATCTGGTGAGACGCCTCGGTCATTGCATATGCTTCCACGACGGGCACGCCGAATGTCTTCTCGAGCTCAGCGAGGACTTGTGGTGGTAACGACGAAGACGAAGATCGAATAAATCGCAGGCGTGCCCGGTCGATGACCTCCTGATTGCGTTTGGCGCGAGTCAGTAGCGCCTGATGCATCGTGGGCACTGCCGAATACCAGGTTGGCTTTGCCTGATCGAGCAGGGAGAAAAACTGCAGAGCGTCGAAACCGGGCGCGGCGAAAACGCTCGCTCCTTTCACTAGCGTTGCAAGTACGGCCGCCATCAAGCCATGAATGTGAAAAAGAGGCATCACATTCAGGCAAACGTCGCCGGATTCAAGACGCAGCGTTGCCTGGATGTTTTCGGCGGATGCGCAGACATTGGAATGGCTTAGCGGCACAATTTTCGGCCGTGAAGTTGTGCCGGACGTATACAGGACCAGCGCCACGTCATCAGGCCCCGCCAGTCCGCCATTGACGGATTGGCACTCCGCCCCTGCGTCACGGGACTTAAGTGAAAATGTGCCCACGGGCCCAGCCGCGTCAATACGGAGATCGAGAATACGAATCTTTGCTGCGCGCGCCGCCTCTACTGCCGGCGAATCGCTGCCATATTCGACCACCAGTGCCTTTGCACCAAGATCCGCAAGATAGAAATCAAATTCATCCTGTGTGTAGGCAGGATTCAACGGCGCTGTGGTCGCGCAACAGGCAATTGAAACGAATGCCGTTGCCATCTCGGGTCCGTTGTTTAATACGATAGCCACCCTGTCGTTACGGCCGATACCGAGATCATTAAGCGCGGCGACAGTCTCCGAAACGTGTTTTCGCAGTCCGCCGTAGGTGAGCGCGGAGCTTTCCAGTCCCGAGATCGCTATAGCATCGTCGTCTCCGACCTGCAGGAGCTCGTGGATCGTGGATTTGCTGCTCAAGTAATGCTCCCGGTTTATTATTTTTTGTAGACGGTGTTTGTTGCCTGATTACAGAATTTCACTCAGTGCTTTGTCAAGCGTCGCGACGGTGCGATCGATGTTGTGCAGCTTGTCGAGGCCAAAAAGCCCGATACGAAAGGTGCGAAAATCATCTGGTTCGTCGCACTTGAGCGGTACACCGGCGGCAATTTGCAGACCCTCTGCCGCAAACTTGCTGCCAGTACTGATGTCGGGGTCGTCGGTATAACAGACGACGACGCCCGGTGCCTCGAAGCCGGGTGCTGCAACGCTCCGGATGCCTTTTTCCGCCAGCAGGGCACGCACGCGATCACCAAGTTCCTGCTGCTCTGCACGGACTTTATCAAAGCCGTAGGCCTCGGTTTCCTGCATGACATTCCGGCACACGGCCAGCGCATCGGTCGGCATTGTCGCGTGGTAGGCATGCGCACCGTTCTCGTAGGCTTGCATGATCTCCAGCCACTTACCCAGATCGCAGGAAAAACTGGTGGTACTTTCGGATAAGGCAGCATCCTGCGCCGCCTCGTTCAACATGACGAACGCGGCACAGGGCGACCCGCTCCAGCCTTTTTGTGGCGCACTGATCAGCACGTCGACGCCGACGGCCTTCATGTCGACCCAGATAGTTCCCGAGGCAATGCAATCGAGAACAAGCATGCCGCCATGCGCGTGTACGGCTTCTGCTACTTGCCTCAGATAATCGTCGGGCAACAGCATGCCGGATGAGGTTTCCACGTGCGCCGCAAACACGACATCCGGTTTCTCATCGGCAATGGTCCGGGTGACCTTGTCGATCGGCGCAGGGGCAAACGGATCCTGCGTGCCCGTACCGGTTTTGCGCGCCTTCAATACCGTCGAACTGGACGGAATGGCGCCCATTTCAAAGATCTGCGTCCAGCGGAAACTGAAAAAACCGTTCCTGACGACCAGGCATTTTCTGCCGGTCGCAAACTGCCGGGCAACCGCCTCCATACCGAAGGTTCCGCTACCCGGGACAATCGACACCGCATCGGCGTTGTAGACCTGCTTTAGAATTGCGGAAAGATCAGTCATTACAGACTGGAATACGCCCGACATATGATTAATTGCGCGATCGGTATAAACGACCGAGTATTCGAGCAAACCGTCTGGATCAACGTCCGGCAACAAACCGGGCATAGTATTCTCCCCTAAAATCAATATTGTGACACGGATCGCCGGGGTAAACTCTTCTTGTGAGAATCATCTGTGCACCAGACAGCTTCAAGGGATCGATGACCGCGACAACAGCTGCAGAAGCGATGGCCGCAGGAATCCGTAAGACCGTGCCAGACGTGATTGTCGACTGTTGTCCGATTGCGGACGGTGGAGAAGGTACTCTGGCCGCGCTCACAATGGCAATTCCCGGCGATCTGCGTCGGGTGATCGTGTCGGGGCCGCTGGGTGATCCGGTGGAAGCTGCCTTCGCGACTTTTGCAGAGGGTTGGTTTGCGGTTGTCGAATCCGCTGCCGCTGCCGGTCTTCAGCTTATCCCGGAACAGAATCGTGATCCGGAAAAGACCAGCAGTCGCGGTGTCGGCGAATTGATCGCGGCCGCCTGCGCGGCGGCTCCACGAAAAATCATTGTCGGGGTCGGCGGCAGCGCAACCAATGACGGCGGTTGTGGTATGGCGCAAGCATTGGGCGTGTGTTTTTTCGACCGTAACGGCGACGAAATCCGCACACCGATATGCGGCGGCATGTTGAGTAATATTTCCCGCATTGATATGACTAGTCGGCTGCCGGCACTCAGTAATATTGAAATGATTGTTGCCTGCGACGTGCGCAATCCACTGACCGGGCCGGACGGTGCGGCAAATGTCTATGCACCGCAGAAAGGCGCAACTGCTGATCAGGTTGCACGACTCGATGCAGGCCTGGCCCATCTGGCCAGGCTGGTTCGACGCGACCTCGATATGGATATTGAAGAGCGCCCGGGATCCGGGGCGGCGGGCGGACTCGGCGGTGGACTCGCCGCATTTGCCGGAGCCAGCATCGCATCCGGCATCAACACGGTCCTTGAGGCCGTTGACTTCGATCTGCGCGTCCGTTCCTGCGATCTTTGCCTGACCGGCGAGGGGCAGATCGATGCTCAATCCGCATCGGGCAAGGCCTGTATGGGCGTAGCACAAGCCGCGGGCAAACACGGCGTGCCAACTATCGCCCTGGTGGGCGCCGTCGGATCCGGCGCGGAGCAATGTCTTGCGGCCGGACTGCATGAATATGTCGTGATTGGCGAGGGATTGCCGGCCGAGCTATCCATGCGCCAGGCGAGCGTGCTGATCGCGGATGCGGCCGGCCAGGTGGCGAAAGATTTTCTGCGTCCTAATCCGGGGTAGCCGGCTCGGGTTCGCCAGCCCCTGCTGAAACCGGCACAGCATCGCTCTTCAGTAAACGGCCGGTCAGCACACCTGCTGTCATGGAGCCATTGACGTTTAGCGCCGTTCGCGCCATGTCGATCAAAGGCTCGATTGAAATCAACAATGCTGCAAGCAAAATCGGAAAACCCATTGCCGGCAATACGACGAGAGCCGCAAATGTCGCTCCACCGCCTACGCCGGCAATACCGAATGAACTGATCGCGACGATCGCCACAAGCTTCAGAATAAACAGGGGAGCCAGCGGATCTATGCCCATGGTCGGCGCAATCATTGTCGCCAGCATGGCCGGATAAATTCCGGCACAACCGTTTTGCCCAATCGTCGCGCCGAACGTTGCAGATAAATTAGCAACGGGCGTGGGTACTTCGAGCTCAAGCACCTGCGTTTCCACATTGAGCGGAATAGTGGCAGCCGAACTGCGCGAGCTGAACGCAAAGGTTAATACGGGCCAGACTTTCCGGAAGTAGTCGGCAACGTTGATGCCGTTGAGCCTCAGGAGCAGGCTGTGAACGCCAAACATGATTGCAATCGCGATGTATGAGGCAACAACAAAAGTAATCAGATTCAGGATGTCCGCGCCGTTCGAACCGGCAACGACTTTGGTCATGAGCGCGAGGATGCCGTACGGTGTCAGCGCCATAATCATATGCACAAGCTTCATGATAATCGCCTGCGTGTTATCGATGAAGCCACTGATCGCGTCAGCGCGGTCCGGTTCCTCCCTGGAAACCAGTAACGCAGCGATGCCGAAAAGAATGCCAAAAATCACAACGGCAATTATGGAAGTCGGGCGCGCACCGGTCAGGTCGTAAAAAATATTGCTCGGTATAAATCTGACGAGCATATCAGCCAGGCCAAGGCTTTCGACGGTTTCCTGCCGGGCAAGCAGTACATCGGCGCGGGCCAGTTCGCGCGCACCTTCGGTGAGCCCGTCGGCGGTTAGCCCGAAAATATTTGCCATACTGATGCCGACCAGTGCAGCAATCATGGTCGTACCGATGAGGATTCCGATCACCAACGCACCAATTCTGCCGAGCGCGGCTACTTCACGCATGCGTACGACAGCAGCAATCATCATCACGAGTACCAGCGGCATGATGATCATTCGCAACAGGTTTACGTAGCTTGAGCCGATCACGTTGGTCCACTCCAGCGTGCCGGGAATAATGTCCGTGTTACCACCGTAGGCAAACTGCAGTGCAAAACCAAACAGCATCCCGGCGCCAAGGCCAGCCAGAATTTGCTGGGCCAGCGAAAACGCGGGTCGCCGGAAGCGTGTCAGGAATACCATGATGCCGGCGAAAATGAGCAAATTGATGATGACGAAATAATTCATTCTTGAGAATCTACACGAAACCGACGCCGGGTGTCATTAACAGTCAGCTGTGCAACCGACCTGCTCGCTTCGATTCACATGAATGTAACGTGCCTGTTGACAAGCCGCATCGAGTTCGTCGGTGCTGGTACGCACCGCGAAATAGCAATCTGTAGTGATGTCGCCCCGCCCGCCGGGGCAACGTGCGCGATTTGATTTACAGGAAATCAAGCAGCCGGCGGACAGGGCAACGTCGTGCCACGGGGCTCCTCGTGTCAGGGGCCACCTCCCGGCGTGAACAACTCAAGCTCGACCCGTTCTCCCGTATCCGGATTGATCTCGACAATCAGCCCAATGCCCGGTACGTAATATTTGTTTTCCTCAACACCAGGCTCGAGCGGCGTGAAGTCTGCGGTCATCAGGCAATTGCCTGCACAGGACCCGCCTGGCGCCGCCTCGTCCGCGGTAACACTCAGAATCTCGACGGCATCTTCAGCTTCGCCGTACGCCACTTCCTGGCGGAACACATCACCGACCTGGGGATCAAATGGCAACAGGATGCCGGGCTCGGATCCGTTGCGGCCCGACTTCCACGAACCGTCGATATCGACGAGTTCGGGCGTTTCAGGATTATCGCCCGCGAATATCTCGAAGTTCCGGGCGATCTCGCCGCAATACCAGACGTTGCCGGCCAGGTCCTGCGCATACCAGTCCTGCGTAATTTCGACCACCTCGCCATCTTCGCTGGCGACGTCAATGACAACGACGCAGCTAATACCATCGATCAGCTTGGTCTCGCCGGTTACGGTTACCTCGATCGATTCGCCATCGCCGAGGTATAGCCAGTGATTTCCTGTTATCAGCGGAAACCATGGATTTACAGGGACCGTGTTACCTATCTCAAGCGGGTCAACGAAGTTGGCCGCGAACGCCTCGCCATACATTGGTTCGTGTGCGGCATCGCCGAGAGCCTCACAAAGCGTGAGACGGGCATCGAATACCTCGCCACACTCATCTTCTGTGTCCATAGCATCCAGTCCGATATCCACCAGGCAATCCGCCCGGTCAGCAGCATCCAGAATATCTGTGCAGATCGCCGTGCCTTCGAACAGGTCGTCCATTACATCGACCGCGCATGCACGCATCATGGACACGGCTGCAGATGAACAAGGACCGACAGCGAACATCGAAATGTCCTCGTCGCTTCCGGCCGATGCGATATCACTCACTGCTGCAGCCAGTGCCTCCATCTCGGGAGTCGGTGCAAGACTGACCGGGATCACACCATCGAGCACGCCGTCCGCAGCATCTGCGGCGAGCGCCGCAACAATCTCGTCAAACGAGGCGTCCTCGACGTTAGCGACAGCGCGCAACAGGAAGCCGAGTGCAGAGGACGCCTCGTGCACTTCATCATCATCATCGTGAACAACGGGATCGAAGTCCATGGGATATAGATCGCGCCCAAGGGCGTCTGTTGCGAATGCGCTGAGTACATTGGCAGTGGCGTCGTCGATTGCAGTCTGAATCGCCGCATCGTCGATAATCGTGCCATCTCCATCGAGATCCAGCGCCATGCGTACCTGCTGCGCGATCAGGGTCGTTTGCAGCGAAATATTGACGCGGTGCACTGTTCCCGCAGCACCCAGCATAACGACAGATTCGAGGTTTGCCGGCGTGTCTTTGAAGGTATCGTCTTCCGCATCGGTATTATCGAAAACGAAAAAGACCACTGTATTCGCAAATTCTGCCGGAACGATAAGCAAATACTGATCCTCCTCCGCAGGATCCCTGGTGACGGCGCCGATCGCAGACGCTGCATTCAGTGCGGCCAGGCGATCACCATCCGGATCGACGCTGTCGAGTGCTGCCTGAACATCTGCTGCAACAAAAGCGAAGAGCGTGCCACCGAAAACAGGGCCATCCGTGACGACTCCAGCAATTGTCAACGGTGCCGGGGGCGGTGGTGGAGCCGGCGGTGTCACCGGCGGAGCATTACTGCTGCTACAGGCAGCAAAGCCGATTGCTGCGCCGCTGATGATCAGAAGCATACATAAGCGGTGATAAATCCGCGTATTCCTGATATTAGTCATTGTCCTACTCCCGTAAATGAAACCAGCTCGACGCGGTCGCCCGTTGCCGGGTCAAGTTCGACGATTAAGCCGATGCCAGGCGCGTAAAACTTGTTTTCCTCGACGTCGGGCTCGAGTGGTGTGAAGTCCCTGGTCATCAGGCAATTGCCGGCACAGGCACCGCCGGGTGCTGCTTCAGTTGCATCGATTGCAAGAATCTCGATGGCGTCTTCCGCATCGGTCTGCGCGAATTCCTGTCGAAATACATCACCAACCTGGGGGTTGAATGGCAGCAACATGCCAGCCTCCGCGCCGTCTCGTCCTGCTTTCCAGGATCCATCGATATCGACCAGCTCGGGACCAGACGTCTCGTCACCATCGAATTCCTCGAAGTTTTCCGAGATCTCGCCGCAATACCAGACATTGCCGTCGACATCCTGTGCGTACCAGTCATCGGTTTTCTCGATGACAACATCGTCTTCGGATGCCGTGTCGATCACGACGATGCAGGTAATGCCATCGATCAGCTTCGTATCTCCCGTGACTTCCACTTCAATGGTTTCGCCGTCGCCCTCGTAAACCCAGAGGTTGCCGGGCACCAGCGCAAACCAGGGGTTAGGCGTAATCGTATTGCCGATTTCCAGTGGATTGACGAAGTTTGCCGCGAAATCGGGACCGAACTCCGGATCGTGCGTCGCATCATCCAGTAATTCGCAGAGATCGAGCCTGGCCTCGAGAACGTCGCCGCATTCTTCCAGCCCGTCATCAAAATCAGCCTCCGCATCGCTGAAACAGACCGGGTCCTGATTCGCGGAATCGAAACACTGTGCCGATGAGGTAAAAAAGTCATCGCGCAGATCGAATTCGCATGCGAGGCGCTGGGTGTGAGCGCTGTTGGCGCAACCCGGATCAGCGAGGGCATAGTCGCCCATCAGTGACCACGCACACCCGGCGCAAACACATGCTGCCAAAAAGTAGTTCTTGATTTTCATATTGATCTCCCTTGCCTGGCGCAATTGCCTGCGTACTCAGGGAAATAGACGGTCAATACATTTGAAATCTGTCGAATTTGCCGAAGAAAACAGCGCAAAGCGGTTGCGGTTACGGTGTTGGCCGCTCTGCGACCGGTTTGTGTCTCGCGCGACGTCTTACATTGATAGAAGTAACGATTTTGTTAGTGTGACAATGCGCCGATCGGCGCTATGCTTGATAATCATCCGATGAGACAGGGGCAGCTCATGCGCGGACGATTGACCGATTTCCGGCCGGTGATTTCGTTCCTTTCAATCCTGTTGCTGTCGTCCTGCGGTGGTGGGGGATCGACGGTTGCCAGTTCACCGCCCCCTCCTCCTCCGCCACCATCACCCCCTCCTCCTGCGGCGATTACCGTAACGACGAACCGGGTTTTCAGCCAGGTGACCCTGCAGGCGCCGGTCGCGATGATGCAGGCGCCCGGTGACACGAGCCGCTGGTTCGTGGTTGAACAGCAGGGCATTGTCCGTGTGTTCCCGAATATGGCAAACGTGACCAACAATGATGTCAGTGTGTTTATCGACATCAGTGCGCGCGTAGTCAGCGGCGGTGAACGCGGCTTACTCGGGATGGCGTTTCATCCGAATTTTAGCAATGGCAACTTCGAGGTGTTCGTCTCCTATACGCGCAGCAATGGTGGCCAGCGTGAGTCCATAATCAGGCGGTTTCGTAGCTTTGATAACGGGCTAACACTCGATGACACCGTCGACGAGATTATCCTTACGATACCGCAGGATAATTCGAATCATAACGGCGGCCAGATCGCGTTCGGCCCCGATGGGTTCCTTTATGCCGGCTGGGGTGACGGAGGCGGTGGTGGCGACCCGTTTGAACGTGCACAAGACAACAATTATTTACTCGGCACATTCACACGTATCGATGTAGACGGTGGTGTTCCATACGCGATACCCGCCG
>SMWE01000163.1 GCA_004357475.1 Gammaproteobacteria bacterium | reverse complement strand
GAAGCTCTTCGAATAACGGAAATCGAGAATCATCAGGGAACCGCCGAAGCTCGTGTAATGTCCGTGCCCTTCGATGAAACCAGGAATCGCGGTATGACCGTCCAGGTCAATCACTTCAGTGGCATCTCCGATGTATGCGGCAATATCCGCGGAGCTTCCCACCGCGATGATTCGATCACCGATGGATGCAACCGCCTCTGCCGCGGGGTTCTGATCATCGACAGTGATCACATTGCCATTGGTCAGAACAAGATCCGCGACAGTGTGTCCTCGTTCTGAGTTCGGCACCTGTCCACAAGCGATGAGCGCCGTTGCGTATCCGATCAAAAGCGCGAAACGCATAATGCGCTCTCCTTTCAAAGTCAGTCGGATCTTGGATGACCTAGCGAGTATTTGGCCTCGCGTAGCTCACGACAAGGCCCACATAAATATGCCTGCCGGGCGCCGGCTCAAAGTATCGGCTGCCGAACGCGTTGATGCGAATATTGTTGTTGTAGCTCTCATCGAACAGGTTGTTAATGCCAGCATAGGACCGGAACAGCCATTTTCTGCTTCGAATATCGATGTTGAAACGAAGGTTTGTGACGGCATAACTCGAAACATTCGCTGAGTTAGCGTTGTTCGCATAAAGGTCTCCGGAATAGACTGTCTCAAGCACTCCCGAGAATCCATTGTCTGGCGCGTAGGAGAATCCGAGGTAAGCAAACTGCTTTGGCAGCCCAGGTAAATGATTGCCGCTGAAGTCATTGCCGTTATCGTCAATGAAACTTTCGAACTTGAAGTCCGACCAGGTAAACGACGCGTTGACGCCGAACCCACTGCCGTTTTTCCAACTCACCGCAGTTTCCAGCCCTTTGCGGTCCGATCGGCCGGCATTTGAGTAGAACGTCCGGCCGGGAAACGCAGCAAGTTCAAACGGGATCAGTTCGTCCTCGAGGTCGATCTGAAACAGGGACACCTCGTAAAACAGGTTTTCTCTGCCCCCCTTGTAACCGATCTCGAAACTGTCCGCCATTTGCGGTCTTAATGAGGGGTTGAACCCGCCGCTGGCATCCGGATTCGCCAGCTCCGTCGTCGTCGGCGTTTCAAAGGAACTGCTGTAACTGGCAAACAATACGCCAGCTGCGAATTTGACATTCACGCCCAGGGACGGACTGAGTTCATTGAAATCGAGGGTGCCTGAATCATCACCGTCAGAGAGAAACCGGTCGTTGATATCATAGGTTAATTCGTCGTACCTGAGCCCTGCCTGCACTGTCCAGGCATCGTTTAGCTGGTACTCACCCTGGACATAGATGCCGGTGCTCACGACTTGCTCATTTTGATCGAACGTCTGGCTGCCGAGCACACCATCATTGTTATCAAAACGCTGCCGGTCATCATCCTGCCGGTCATAGTCGATACCAAATGCCAACCCGGCGCCGTCCGGCAGCGAATCACCCAGGCTGTATTGCGCGCCCAGCCCGAAGAAGAAGCGATCAAGGTCAACAGAGCCGCCACTGGCGAAGGGCAATCTGTTGGCGAAGTCGCGCCACACGTAGTGATTGCGCAACGTCAGCGTGCCTGACGAGCGCTTGCTCTCATAAACAAACCCCAGGCGCTGCTGCTCCACTGTTTCGCCGGCATCGAACTGAATATTTCGATCTCTTGCCGACGACGGATCCAGCGCTGCCTGGGCAGCGTTAATGCCGCCCGGATCCTGTGCCAGCGGCTGGTCCGTAAAATTCAATGCGACCAGAAGATGGTCATTCTCGTTAAAAGGAATGCCCAGCCTGCCATTAAGCAGCGTACCGCGAAACTTTGCATGGTCCCGGTAACCGTCAAGCTCGGTCCGTGAAATATTGAACAGGTAATCGGCAGAGCCGAGTTTGCCGGCAGCCTTCAGTCCGTACTGCTGAAATCCGAATTCGCCGGCCGCGACCTTGCCCTCGACAAGCGGCTCGGATTCCCCAAGCTCACTGGTAATGGCGATGACGCCACCAGAGGCATTTCCATACAGTGACGACGCCGGGCCGCGGAGAACTTCGATTCTTTGCGCCGAACCCAGATCGATACTGTCGACGCCCGACTGTCCGTCGGGCAGCGTTTCGGGGATGCCATCGACGAATATGCGAATTCCACGAATGCCGAAACTCGAGCGCGCGCCAAAACCTCTAAGCGCGATGCGCAGATCCCCCGAGAAGTTATACCGGTTCTGCATATAAAGGCCCGGGATGCCGACCAGCGCTTCATCCAGCGCCAACTGTTGCGTCGCTTTCTGAATTCGCTCCTTGTTAACGACTGACACTGATCGCGCAACGTCACGAACAGATGATTCCATGCGGGTCGCTGTAACCACTATTTCGTCCAGCGCGTCCGGCTTCGCTTCCTGGGCCCAGCCCGGAGCACCGAGGCAGAGAAGCATAAGGATCTGGAGCAGCCGTATTGGCACGGCTTGCATTTGACGAATCATGAATTCAAGAACCTGGTTTTCTGTGGTGACAAGGGCGAGCGCCGGTAAGCACTTACGATAGGAAAAACAGCGCCAAAACTCCAGCAAAAAGGAGCCCTTTTTGCCTTTTTTCCGCGACTTGAAGTTTGGCTGAAACCCCCTTCCTGACCACCGGCATTGACTTATAATGCCCCAATCCGAACCCAATAATGAAAACGCGATGAATCCGCTCAACACGATAAATTTCTTCATTCGTGCATGCGCCTGCCTCTCCGCATTGCTACTAAGCGCATGTTCCCCCCAACCGGACGCCGCCGACGAAACCCCGGGTCCCGATCTTATTGTGATCAATGCCGACGTGCGTACCGTTGATTCGACAAAGCCGAAGGCGCAAGCGTTCGCGATCAGCGCGGGAAAATTTGTCGCGGTTGGATCGTCTGGCGAAATTCAGGATTTAACCCGGTCAAATACGGATGTCATTGACGCCGGGGGCGTGACCATCATCCCCGGCCTGATCGATGGCCATACGCATCTGCTGATGGGCTCAGGTCTGGCCGTCGGTGTTGATCTCTCCGAGATAGAGGACAAAAGTGAATGGCTGAGAATCATACACGACAAGGCGCAATCGCTTCCTGAAGGGGCCTGGATTCTGGGCGGTGCCTGGGACCATAACCTGTCCGATGGCATCTTGCCTACCAAGGAAATGCTTGATTCAGTCGCACCTCATCATCCGGTATTGCTGAGAGATATCGATGGTCATTCGGCCTGGGCAAACAGCCTGGCGATCGAATTGGCAGGTGTTACTGCGGACAGTCCGCTACCGCCCGGTGGTGAAATCATGGTCGACCCGGTTACTGGCGACCTGACCGGCGTCTTCCTGGAATCGGCCGGCGGACTTTTTGGCGATGCACCCGGGATGGCCGACGCGGCCGATCCTGTTACTGGTATCAAGGCCGCCGTCGCGCTCGCGAATAGCCTTGGCATTACCAGTGTGCACGACATGAGCAATAGCTTCGATGAGTTCCTGAGGGTCTTCGACGATGGTGATCTTACGCTGCGCGTCTGGCAGGGCGCTCGCCCGCCGCGGGTCATCGATAAGAGCCCGTCAGATATATATGCCGAAATGGCCGGAGAACGGCAACGCGTGCGACAGCATGTTGCCGGCAGTCCGCAAACTGCATCTATGGGAACGCTGTTTGATATTGGGTACACGAAACTGATGGTCGACGGCGTATTGTCGACTTACACCGCCCTGATGAAGGCGCCCTATGCCGACAATCCGGAGGCGGTGACGGAAGCATTCGTTACCCCGGAGCAGCTGAACGGAATGATTGTGGCTGCTCACGACAACGACTTTCCGGTCGCCGTGCACGCAATTGGCGACCAGGCCGTATCCTGGGTCCTCGACGGGTTCGCTCAATCGCCACGGCGTCCAGGCATGCTGGCGGACCGGATTGAGCATATTGAGATTGTAACGCCGGATGACGTACAGCGTTTTGCGTCTCTCGGTGTCATCGCCTCAATGCAGCCACACCATGCGACATGCTGTGTAGGCAACTACGTGATAGACCGTGTCGGCCGGGACCGCCTGCCGAATGCCTACGTCTGGCGCTCGATGCTCGATATGGAGGTGCCGCTGGTTCTCGGTTCCGACTGGCCAACCTCTCCCCTGAATCCGCTGATTCAGATGGCCGATACGCTTCACCGTGAAACACGAATTGACGGTGTTGTCAGGCCATGGGACGAGGGCAAAACGCTGACTTTCGAGGAAGCGTTGTACGGCTACACGCAGGCCGGCGCGAATATGACTTCATGGGCTGACGAGATTGGCAGTATCACCGTCGACAAGTGGGCGGACTTTGTCATCCTCGACGAAAAAATTCCCGATAACGTCGATCGAGCTCTGGAGAATCGGCAGGTCACCGCAACCTACCTGGCCGGCAAGCGCGTCTATCCACGCTGATCGTAATCCAGTGTGTCTTCAAGGTCTTTCGTTCAGCATCGCCCGCTGGAGCGGGCTCCTGCGATACAATAGTTCGCAATAAGAATATGACTGAACTCCTCACTGCGCATCAGGCCCTCATTGACTGGGCTCAAAAGAAACCTGACCGGGTATTCCTCAATCAGCCGGTAGACGGGATGGTTCGCACCCTCACCTGGGGCGAATCGGCCGATGCCTCGCGGCGAATGGCCAGTGCACTGCTCGGCCTTGGCCTGAGACCCGGTGACAAAGTTGCCATACTGGCGAAAAACAGCGCCGAGTGGTTTCTCGCAGATATTGCCATTGCGATGGCTGGATTGATTTCCGTGCCGATTTACCCGACGGCCGCCGCAAGTACGATCAGCCACGTGATGCAACATAGCGAGGCGAAAGCTGTTTTTGCGGGCAAGCTGGACGATGCGGAATCAGCCGCAACAGCGATCGCGCCAGACATTCCGAAAATCGCCTTCCCGTATCCGACCATGGACTGTGCGCACCAATGGCAGGATATGCTGCTCAGGCATGAGCCACTGGAGACACTGCATCGCCCTGCGAAAGACGATGTCATGACCATTCTGTATACCTCTGGCAGCACGGGCCAGCCAAAAGGGGTTGTCTTAAGCTACGGTGCTTACGCGTACGCCAGTGAGGCCGCCCGATTATCGATTGATGCAGGTCCTGATGATCATTTGTTCTCATACCTGCCACTGGCACACATTACAGAGCGCACGTGCACGGCCGGGCCAGCAATTTATGGCGGTTGTGAGGTTTCATTTGTTGAATCGCTGGAAACTTTCCAGCGTGACCTCAAACGTGCCAGACCCACCATTTTTATTTCCGTGCCGCGCCTCTGGGTGAAATTCCAGTCCGGCGTGCATGCAAAAATCCCGCCGACCACGCTCAAGATCCTTTTGTCGCTACCAATTGTCGGCAAAGCGGTCGCCAGAAAAATACGTGGCGAACTTGGATTCGAGAATTGCCGCCATTATGGCTCTGGCAGCGCGCCGATTTCGCCTCTAACATTGAAGTGGTACGAAAGGCTCGGCGTTAATATCGGAGAAGGCTGGGGCATGAGTGAAACCAGCGGCCTTTCATGCGGCAACATCCCGTTTACCGCAAATCGCCTTGGGACCATCGGTGTGCCCGTTGATGGCACCGAGATCAAATTGTCTGACGAGGGTGAAATCCTGCTGCGCAGTCCCGGGCTGTTCACGGAGTACTTCAAACAACCGGAACTGACACGCGAAGTATTTTCGGAAGACGGTTTCTTTCACACCGGCGACCGTGCCGAATGGGACGAGTCGGTACAAGCTTATAAAATCACCGGCCGCCTGAAGGACATATTCAAGTCCGCCAAGGGAAAATACGTCACGCCCGTGCCAATTGAATCCCGGCTGTCCGGAAACCCTTTGCTCGAGCAGATATGCGTGATGGGCTCCGGGTTGCCGGCGCCTGTCGCGGTGGTCGTGTTATCCGAAACCGCAAAATATCTGCCAAAAGGTGATATCAAATCCAGCCTTCAGGCGACGCTGGACAAGGTCAATGCCAGGATTGAGTCGCATGAACGCATGTCGAATATCGTCATTGTTGACGACGAATGGACGATTGAGAATGATTTGTTGACGCCAACCCTGAAACTGAAGCGTAACAAGCTCGAGGACAAGTATGCTCGGCTAATCAACCAACAGTTATCCGAACCAATAGTCTGGGAGAGCTGGCAGGCAGCCACTGCCAGGCAACATTGAGATCGAGCGACCGTTTTGCGGCGACGATCTCAACCGGTCGACGCAACACAAGCGCTAAATCTCTCTGCCGGCGTTTCAAACCTTAATGTCTTGCGTGCTCGTTCGTTAAGCTGGCGAGGAGTGCCGACGACCCGTAAAGGGACCTTACACGATCAAAAAGGGAATGCTATCGGCAGGCGCCCGGCAAATGCTTGGCCTGAATAACACCAGCGCTGGCACAGGTCCACCTGAAAATACCGTAACTATATACAGCCGTGAGGTTAACCTTCTTGTTTTGAATCGCTTTATTGGCGTCATTGCCATACATTATTATGATGACGTTATCTTTAACCCTGATGGATTTAACGTACTTGCCTCTGATTTCATTTTGATTGGCAAGACCAGCCTTGACATTGTTGTTCGGCCAATCGCCACGGTTCACGAAGTAATCAATGAGCGCCGTTTTAGCTCCAGCTGACAGTACGAGACCCTCAGAAATCTGGGCCCGGATTGTGTAGTCCTGGTAAGCAGGAATCGCGATAGAGGCTAAAATGCCAATAATAGCCACGACGATCATGAGTTCGATCAGCGTGAATCCCTTCTGTCCTTTCTTCATGTCTCGTCCTTTGAAACTGATGCGCATTCCTTCTGTCTGCGCCCAATCAGCGAGGGATGGTACCGAGTGAAATCAGTCAACTCATGTCGTTGCTCACCGTCGTAATTTGACAGAATTCATCGTTGCGGTCGTTGAACCGCGTCAAACTTTCTGTCGCGGAACTGCATCAGACATTATGTAAGATAGAGGGGTTGCAGAGCGAAAGCCGGGCAAGCCCGCAAAGCAGGCATTGCTGGTGACATCGAGCGACTGCACGTCGCTTTACAACATTTCGAAGGTATGGACCAAAGGATCCTTGAGCAATTACGGTCAGGTTTGCGTTATCGAAGCTATTCAAGGTCCGGAAGAATGCCGTGTAATACCAGCAGGTAAAAGCTCACCATTCCCACGATTTCACCGTTATCAACAACCGGCGCGTGACTGATGCCGAAGTTCTCGAACATCTTCGCACAATAACGAATCTCCATGTCGGGGCGTACGCTCAGCACCGGCTTCGCCATGACTTCGTAAACATTCACGCGTTCGGGCGCCCGATCTTTAGCGATTACTTTCTTGGCAATATCCGAGAACAGCAACATGCCAATCTCATCCTTCTCGTCGCGGCGTTTGACGATCAGGCTGGTTGCTCCTACTTTTTTCATTATTTTCAAAGCCGATAAGACATCGAGTTTGCCATCGACCTCTGTTACCTCAGTGCGCATGCAGTCGCGCACTGGGCCCCAGTTGCGAATACTCATAACTGTTCCTCCATAATCTCGCCCAATTCTTCGGCTTGATGCATCACCCCAACAGCATCTTCGACGTCTAAAAGTACCGCAATTCCCGTCCCGGGCTTCGCATCAAATTCGCCGACTTCTCCAATGTGCTCGAGAATATGGCGGCTGAGGTGCTGCTCTACCAACAGGAGAACGACATCTCGTTGCGACGCCAGGGTAAGACCAAAAAACGTCTTGCTTTCCTTGATGCCCTCACCGCGTGCGTTGTTGATGACCGTGCAACCGGTTGCGCCTGCTTCGCGAGCCGCTTCCATGATTGCGTCAGTTTTGCTGTCTTCGACGAAGGCAACGATCAGTTTAAAATGCATTATCTTCTTCCTCATCAGGATTTCGGGAATCCGTTTTGGATGCCGAAACACGTGCTCTCAAAACTGCGAGCTGACCGTACGCGAGCACCGAGATTATCGGAAACAGGCACGCGGACGCTACCAAACCAAAGCCATCCAGCAAAGGACTACGCCCCGGCACAGCCTCGGACAGGCCCAGGCCCAGTGCCGTAATCAGGGGCACAGTCACTGTAGATGTCGCAACGCCGCCGGAGTCATAGGCCAGGGGCACGATGAGCTTCGGCGCAACAACTGTTTGCAGCATCACCACGAAATAGGCGGCAGCGATAAAATAGTGCAGCGGAATTCCCGTAATAATGCGGAAACAACCGAGGCTCACGCCAACACCGACACCGATCGCGACCGCGACGCGCAGTCCCCACACGCCGATTGCGCCACCTGACACAGTATTTGCCTTCATTGAGACGGCGATCAGTGCCGGCTCCGCCAGGGCTGTGCTAAAGCCGATAGCGAGCGCAAACCAATAAACCCAGTAATAGTCCTGCCAAACGAGGGCCGACACTGCTTTTCCCGCGCTCTCATACAGGAAAGCGGGATCTGTCAGTTGCTGAGCCATCAGGCGGCCGAGGGGAAACAGGGTTTCCTCAAGCCCGACCAGGAACAGGCCGAGTCCAACCACCACAAACAGGAACCCGACGCTAATCTGCTTCCAGTTCGTTAGTGTCTCACCGACAACGAAACGTTGAAAGACAAACAGAAATATTGCTATCGGCAACACATCGAGGGCGCTGTCGACAACGGATTGCATGCTGGCGATGATCAGCTCCATTACACGACGATTCCGTAGACCAGGACAAAGAGTATTGGAGTGAGCGAAGCAAACGCGATCAGGCCGAATCCGTCGGTCATCGGATTGCGCCCCTTGAGTGAACTGGCAAGGCCAATGCCAAGCGCTGCAACCAGCGGCACGGTCACGGTCGAGGTCGTAACTCCCCCGGAGTCGTAGGCAATAGCAATGATTTCCTGCGGCGCAATCGTGGTCACCAGGATCACGAGGAAATAACCGGCGATGATCATAATCGGCAGTGACCAGTTGCCGAGGATGCGCATCACACCGATAACCAGGGCAACGCCAACAGCCAGTGCCACTGTCAGCCGCAGGCCGAGCGCGTAACTACCCTTTGCCTCGTCTGAAGACCCGATGACGCCAGCGCCGGCGGCCACTTCGGCCGCTTTAGACGCAATGGCAATCAATGCCGGTTCTGCAATCGTGGTACCAAACCCAAGCAAAAATGCGAATACGACCAGCCAGAAAACACTGCCCTTGCGTGCCAGGGCGTGCGCCAAACCTTCACCGACGGGGAACAGGGCAAGTCTAAGGCCAAAAATAAAAAAGGTAAGGCCAGCGACTACGAGCAGCGCACCGGCGGCCATAGACCAGAGTCCGCTGGCGGGTTCGCGGAACACGAGGACCTGGAATACGCTGACTACGACAACAATGGGTAGCAGGTCGCGCACGCTGCCAAGCGCGTCCCGGGTTAGTGCAATCAGCGCTTCTTTCAATTTGGACGAAACCCTCCTGATGCAAAAAAATCAATTTCCGCAACTGCTATCCTAAAACAAAAAAGCCGCCCCCTTGTGGGAACGGCTTTCCGTGATCTAAAAGCCCAATTCGCCCGCAATGCCAATACTAGCCGAGCGCGACCGGCGCGAATTGATCTTTAGTGCCATCGATCGGAAACACGAGAATGAAAAATTACAATGATCGGCGTAGGACATCGCCAGGCTATTGTATAGAAAAGCCGTACCCTTGCGGGAACGGCTTTTTTGAAATAAAAGCCTGGCGATGTCCTACTCTCACATGGGGAGACCCCACACTACCATCGGCGCTGAGCGTTTTCACTTCCGAGTTCGAAAAGGGATCGGGTGGTTCCCACTCGCTATTGCCGCCAGGCAAACTGGCATTGCCTTAAACAATTTAAAAATTTCTGACGCCCAAGTGTCACATTACATGTCGCACTAGTGCTTTGGTGTTATATGGCCAAGCCTCACGAGCAATTAGTACTGGTTAGCTTCATTCATTACTGAACTTCCACACCCAGCCTATCAACCTCGTAG
>SMWE01000162.1 GCA_004357475.1 Gammaproteobacteria bacterium | reverse complement strand
GGCGCCAAGGGTATCCAGGGAGAATTCGGCATCGGGCTGCTCAGCTTCTCGGTGGTCGCCGAAACATTCACAATAAACACGGCCGGCGATGACGGCAAGACCTGGCAGATGCAGATGCGCAAGGGCGATCCCAGCTACACGCTCATGCCAAGACGCACATTGTTTGCCGATCGCGGCACCGAACTGACGATCAGTCCGCTGCTGCCGGGCATCCGGCAGTTCAGCGGTGAGAAGATTCAGTGGTACCTGGCATCGGAGTTGCGTGACCGCATCCGCCAATCCGGCGTGCAGATCAAGGTCATCGACCGCCATGCGCGCAAGGAATACAAGGTGGAACCGCGGCAGTTCGGTGGGCGCCTGCTGCACCAGTTGCCGCCAGCGTTAACCGCTGGCGGCGAAATTTACCTGGAGCTTTATCTCACCGATTCCGGTCCGGACAGCCAGGTCGGCCTGTATCGCGCCGGCACGCGGGTGGTTGCCGACCTGACAGAACTCGATGAATTCCAGCGCGAACCGTGGAGCAGCGGCTGTCTGCAGGGCATCATCGATGCACCCTTTCTGACCCTGACCCCGGGTACCCGCACCGGCATCATCCGGGACAGTGCCTTCCACGATCTGTGCACTGCGCTCACCGACGTGGAGGGTGCGCTGGTGCGACTCCTCGCGGAGCAGCGACAGGCTGAGGAGGAGCGTGCCAGCCGCAAGATATTGACGACCATTCAGAGGGCCTTCAAGGAGGCCTTGCTGGCATTGCCCGCCGAGGAGTACGACTGGTTTGATCTTCAGAAAGGCGGCCACGGTCGCGCGCCTGGAAGCAAAGCGGCCGAGCCAGTGCCGGTTAGCGATGCCGGGGCGGACGGCGTAGCTGAGGCAGAAGCGGCGCGGGTGCAGAAACAGTTCTTCGAGTACGCGGGCCCGTTGTTCGGCGTGCGCGTGTCGCCGCAGTCCAGCGTTGTCCCTGTCGGCAAGACCCGAAACTACAGAGCTGTTGCGCGCGACCGTTCGCGGCATGTCGTGGAACATGACCTTGCATTCCGCTGGCAAGTGGTCGAAGGCGAGGGCAACCTGGATAACACGGATTCCGAAATCGTCACATTTACCGCGCCGCCGCAACCGGGGCTCACGCGGATCCGGGTCGCCGTCACCCAGGCTGACAAAATCTGTGAGGGGGATGCGCTCATTACGATCACCGACTCGTTGCTGCCGGAGCTGAAGCAGCCAGCGGAGACCCAGCACGGGCTGCCCGGTTACACGTTCAAAAAAGCGCCGGGCGAGCTGTGGCGGTCGAAATATGACCTCGAGCAGAACGTCATCGTCATCAACAACGGGCATCGCGATTTCGTCTACGCATCCAGGTTCAAAGCGCTTCAGCTGCGCTATATCTGCCGCCTGTTTGCCAAGGAAATGGTGCTCAAGAACTTCCCCGGCTATGCGCCCGAGCAGTTACTGGAACGCATGATCGAGCTGTCGCTGTATACGGAAGAAAATCTGAAATAAGAGATGGCGTCGCTTTTCTTGCTGCTATCCAACATGCTTCTTTGTTGACGAAACATCCAGTTTCACATCAAGCGCTGCCAGCAATCGGCGTACCGTATCGAATCGTGGCATGGCTCCCGGCTGCAGCGTCTTGTAAAGACTCTCTCTACCCAGTCCGGCCCTTGCTGCAATATTGGCGATGCCACGTGCTTTGGCAACGTCACGCACAGCCATCAGAAATGCGTCCGGATCGGGGTCTTCAAGCGCAGCAGCAAGATACTCGGCAATGGTCTCTTCGTCGTCGAGATAATCACTGGCGTCGAATGGGGCCAAATCCAGCTTGTCGGGTTTACTCATATCTCAACTCCGCAAAAGCCTTCGGGCCATCGCCCGGGCCTTGACAATGTCACGGCGCTGTTCTCGTTTCGTACCACCACAGAGCAGCACGTAGACCACATCACCGGTGCGACAAAAGTAGATTCTGTAACCGGGCCCGGAATGAACTCGCATTTCTGAAACACCGCTGCCTACTGCAGCACAATCTCCGAAGTTGCCACGTTCGGCAGAGCGAATACGTTTTATGATTCGGGCCTTGCCGCGCAAGTCCTTTAGTCGGGCTAACCATTGATCAAAATCGGCCGTGCGGACGACCCTGTTCACGCAACGAAAGTGTATCCTATTGGATACATAGGGTCAACCGGTTCGAATAAGCCGCATGTGGTGTGAGACATGGTCCCAGCATGCTGGGGGAACGGACGCAGAAGCGACGGACAAAACTCACCGATTTGTACAGAATCCGGTCTTCGCCCTGTTTGGTCCCTGCTTATCGGAGATGCTTTCGCACGCTGTCCTGGATTCCCGCGTCTATGAGGCTGAGCCCGGTCAGAAAGTCCTCGACAAATTCCTCGCCCCTCGCCTGTGCGGCAGCGTAGGCGAGCGAGAGATCACCTGGCCGCAATGCCAGCAGCTCCTGGAAGACCTGTTCCGCCTGGTTCAGGTCTTTGCGGGATTTGGCAGCGAAGGCAGCCGTTCTTTTTTGACTCACGACACATTTGTGGATGGCAAATCTCGCGGGCGCAGGCACGTTGATCATGATGCCATGTTCATAGAGGAGTACGGTGGGCTGAATATCTTCCAGCAGGTAATCGAGAGACCGCAGGGGTTGTGCATAGGTTTGGAAATCATCGAGCTTGACTGATCTTGCACTTTCTCTGCCGCGCATCGGGGTCAGGACATCAACCTGAAATTCCTGCCCCCTGATTTTGAATGAAGTCGATGGCTGCTTGCGATTCAGAGCCGGGACCTCGAAAAAGCCCATACCGCTGTCGAGGATGATTTGACCCAGGTTGATCGGTGTCTTCGGCCTCGGCAGCGCCACTGTAAAACGGTTATCGGCCGCAATATCGATATCCTGCGTGGCAAGCTCGCTTGCCCATTTGACACCCAGCATATTGGCATAAGCTCTATATGCCATCGTTCCAACCAGGACCGCGCCAGCCAGGAAGAGCCCATTGCGTTCCAGCAGCGAAAGCAATTTGCCCGCATCGCGGACGGTCGGCGTCATGCCGCCTGCAATGAGCGAGCTGACCAGGCGTCTGCGCAGCTCGCGGTCATCTTCATTGGCTTCCCAGGCCGCTTTCTCGTCATCGATTCGGTCGAGCAGTTCGGTCGACTCCTCGCCCAGGTAGTGTTCTCTGCGACTTGAACCCAGGCTGATATACAAATACCAGTACTTTTTCCCGTTGATCAACTTCGACTTGAACGAGATATTGGAGCCATCTGACAGTGGATGAATACAGTTCTGCAGCAGCTCGCTGTACTGCACCGTCAGGCTACTCGGCAGGTGACTGATTTTCATAAAATCCACACTTTTTATACCGCAAAATCGAAAAGTTGCGGTATAAATATAACCCGTTGTCTTAATTAAAGATAGAGCTAATAATGTCGGGGGTATCGTATCGAAAAACTGAGAACATTGCAGTCGTTATACCGCAGGTTTTTCAATCCTACCGGCCAGTATTGGCGGTGCGTCAATTTCGGGATCCGTCCCCTTTTCCTGAAGCCTTGCTACCGTCGTGTACTTTCCATCAGGGAGTCGTACGGACGCACCTCCCGCTCTATGCGTCGCAGGCCGTGGTCCTTTGCCACTTCCAAATCGTAACGGCTCTGCAAGTTCATCCACGAGTCCGGAGACGTACCGAAAAACTTTGCCAGGCGGAGCGCAGTGTCTGCCGAGATGGCGGATTTGCCGTTAATGATGCGTGACAAGTTACCTTTGTCGATACCGGTATTCTTTGCCAACGCATAGGGTGTAATTCCAAGGTCATCGAGGAACTCGGTTTTCAATATCTCGCCCGGATGAATCGGCGCATATTTTGCCATGTCTACTCTCGCAATTTTCTCAGCAACGGTATATCAGTGATAATCGACGAGCTCGACCTGGTACGCATCGCCTGCCCGAAACACGAAACAAATCCGATATTGATCGTTTATCCGTACACTCCATTGACCCGTGCGAATTCCTCTGAGCTTCTCGAGCCTGTTGCCGGGCGGTACCCTCAAGAATGCTATCTCGGCAGCTGCATCGATTAACAACAATTTCCTGCGCGCCCGTCTTGCCAAAGCTGGCGGCACAATTCGGTTGCGCTCGCGCTCGAAAAGCTGGCGGGTCCGTTTGCAGTTCCAGGACTTGATTGCCATAGTCGATTATACTGAATATAGTAGTTGTGTCAACAACAACTAGTTGTGGTATCCACAACACATGGGTTAACGGGGTTCTTTCTAGCATTATTCAACGCATTTGCGCACGGCGCATAAATGTAAATAACAACTGGAAATGGAGTACATCGCCTTTTTTGCTAATATCCATCCGCTCGAATCCGGGAACGACACAGACAGGGAACGGCCCCGCTTGCTCCAATCGTCTCTTACACCGGTGGCTGGCCGCAGTGCGCTGGCCGCGATCGCGCTGCTGTGGTGCATGTCTGCGGTTGCCGGGCCGACTATCGCCGCCGGCGACATTGCACTGCGCCATGACATTCAGCGGCTCGCCGACGCCGGGGTGATATCCGGCCCGGTCACTACCTGGCCGCTGGCTTGGGGGCCGATTGCGGCGGATCTTCGCGCGCTGAACCGCCAGCAGGAGCTGCCCGCCGACGTCCTCCAGTCGCTGGCCCGGGTGCGTGCCCGCGCCCAGTGGGAAATGCAGCTCGGCAATCTGCACTTCGATGCGCATCTCTCGGTCGCGGAGAAGCCAACCCGGATGCGTTCCTTTGCCGACACGCCGCGTGAAGCGGCCGAGATCGGTGGTGGCCTGGACTGGATCGGCGACCGGCTGAGCATCCAGTTGCAGGCGCAGGTTGTCGATTCACCGGCAGATGGTGAGGACTTTCGGGCCGATGGCAGCGCTATTGCCGTGGTGCTGGGAAACTTTTCGATTTCTGCCAACATGCTGGATCGCTGGTGGGGTCCGGGCTGGGACAGTAACCTTATTCTCTCCAGTAACGCACGCCCAATGCCGGCGATCTCGATCGACAGGAATTTCACCGATGCCTTCGAGAGCAAATGGCTTAGCTGGCTCGGGCCCTGGGATCTCGCGGTGCACTTCGGCCGCTTCGAGAGTGAGCGGCACATTGCGGATACGCGGTTTTTTGGCATGCGGTTCAATTTCAGACCCATTCCATCACTGGAGATCGGCTTGTCGCGGACCGCGCAATGGTGCGGTGAGGGTCGGCCCTGCGGCCTCGACATCTTCATCGACCTGCTGCTCGGCAAAGATAATCGCGGTGATGCAGGCATTGATCAGAGCAACGAGCCGGGTAACCAGCTGGCCGGCATCGATTTTCGCTGGTCAAATCGCTGGTTTGGCCGGTCAAACGCGATTTATGGCCAGGCCATCGGCGAGGACGAGGCCGG
>SMWE01000161.1 GCA_004357475.1 Gammaproteobacteria bacterium | reverse complement strand
TTTCTCCGAGCTTGCAGCGGATTTCTATGGTTTGCCGGATCGCGGCTATCTGCGCGAAGGATACATTGCCGACATCACCATACTTGATCCTGACCGCTACCGGGACCGGGCGACTTACGAACAACCCCATCTTTATACTGAAGGCGTCAGGTACGTGCTGGTCAATGGCACGTTCGCCGTGCGCGAGGGCAAAACCACTGGCGCAATGGCCGGTGTTCCGGTAACAAGACCTCAACCGGCGGATGATTTGCTATGACAGAAACCCGGGAAGGATCGGGCGGCGGACTGCAGCGGACGCTGGGCGTCATGGACCTGGTGTTCCTTTATATTGCGGCGATTCTCGGTATCCGGTGGCTGTCGACGGCGGCACAGATGGGGCCGTCCAGCCTCGTCTTGTGGCTGCTCGCCGTCGTCATTTTCTTCATACCCTCCGGACTGACCGTGATGGAGTTGAGTTCCCGGGATTCCGGCGAGGGCGGCATCTATCTCTGGACCAAGGCCGCGTTCGGCGAGCAGCATGGATTTATTGCCGGCTGGACCTATTGGGTCAACAACCTTTTCTATTTTCCGGGTTTGCTGCTTTTCATCGCCGGCGCATTCCTGTTTCTCGGCGGCAGCGAATGGCTCGGCCTCGGCGAGAGCGCGTATTACAACGCTGCGTTTTCCCTGACCCTGTTGTGGCTGATCATCGGGGCCAACGTGATCGGCCTCAGCCGGGGCAAGTGGATTCAAAACATCGGCGCCATGGCGACTGCCGGTGTTTTTGCGGTCCTGGTAGTCGGTGGCGTATGGGCATGGGCCGAGCATGGCAGCGCGACGGAATTTTCCATGTCCTCGCTGATGCCGGACATAGGCGACTTCTCGACCCTGACTTTCTTCGCCACGATGACTTTTGCATTTGCGGGCCTGGAACTGGGGCCGGTCCTGGGCGGGGAAATCAAAAACCCCAGGCGTTCATTGCCGCGAGCGATGCTCATTTCTGGCCTGATCATCGCCACGATCTACATTCTTGGAACGGGTCTTTTGCTGGTCGCGGTCCCACAAGGTGAGATCAACGTCATCACCGGCATTCCGCAGGCGCTGGCGGTAATCGGCGAGCGCATCGCATTGCCAGGGCTTGCGATCGCTGGCGCAGTACTGGTCGTGTTGAGTTCAACGGGCGGGTTTGGTGCGTGGCTTTCCGGTGTCGCAAGAATTCCCTACGTAATCGGTATCGACCGCTATTTGCCGGCGGCACTCGGCAGGACGCATCCGAAATGGGGAACGCCGCATGTCGCGTTGATTGCGCAAGGGGTTGTCGTGACCTTCCTGATGATGGCAGCGGTGACCGAATCAACGATTGAAGAAGCCTACATCATGTTGCTCGACATGAGCATCATCTTGTACTTCATACCGTTCCTGTATATGTTCGCGGCGCTGCCTGTGCTGCGCAGAAAAGCTGCCGGAAACAATGCGGGTGTTAGCCTGGTGCCGGGAGGAAGTGCGGGCGTCTGGCTTTGCAGCACACTTGGCTTCGGCGCAACCTTGTTGTCGATGGTACTGGCGATGATGCCGCCGGCCGGCTCAAGCAACCCGCAGATGTTTGTTCTCAAGGTTGGTGGAGGCTGCCTGCTGTTCATCGTAGCCGGCCTGATTTTCTACTATCGGAATCGCCAGGCAGGCCGGGCTCCTACGAAATGATTCGCGGCCACGCTTCATAGGAACCCGCCCCCCGGGCCGTAATCTTATTGAACGACTTCGACTCTCTTTTTGATGATCTTGATGTGCTTGCCATCGGAACTGCCGCTGCCATCAATAAAGGTTACCTCGTCATCACGACCTGCTGACTGCAATACAGCCTTGATGCTCTCCCGGGTGGCCGCATCCAGTGGTTCGCGGCTGATTATGGTCACACCGTCGCTATCATGACTCGTCAACAACTGATGGTCACCGATGATCTCGATATCGATATCAGAGGAAAAATCAGAGCCATCCACGTCAACGAATGCCATGTGCGCATCAAGGGCACCCATGTCCGGGATCAGGACGGTCTCGCCGTCGATGTCAAACCTGAAACCTTCCGTCTCGCGAGTAATCAGGACAGAGCGGCCCGACTCGTCGATGATCGAGTGGGTCTCGCCGAGCTGCATGCCGTGCATGTCAAAGTCGGAATCGTCGCTAATCCAGTGAAAAGTCGTGCTGTCGTCAGACGAGGCGCCTGCAATGACGATCTTTATCTCCCGCTTCTCCTCGACCTCGGCCAGCGCTGCCACCCCGAATATCAAGGTCACGGCCAAAGCTAGCAATTTTTGTATTTTCACCGAATTCGAACCCCTTATGATTGTTTGTATGCTATCAGTGATGCTTGGGCCGCCGAATTCGTCGCAGCCTGATCCGGGCATTCCAGCCGTTGGCGGTTAACAACGGTGCCTGACAGGACGCCGGTGTACTGACTATCCCTGATCGCCAGCTTGCCGTTGACCAGCAGGTCGCTAATTCCTGTGGAAAGCTCGGTCGGGTGCTCGAAATCTGCAACCGGCCTGAAATTATCGAGATCGATGATCGCAATGTCGGCTTTCAGGCCCGGCCGCAGGTAGCCCCGATCGCAGAGGTAAAAGAAATCGGCAACCAGCCCTGTACTGCGATGAACAAAATGCTGCATTGAGAACAGTGATTTCGTGACCACCATATCCTGGTAGGCCTTGGGATAGCTTGCATATTTTCTTGGATGCCCCCCTGACCCATCCGAACCGGTCATTACCCAGGGCTGTATCGCAAGCGCATCTATGTCGTCCGGGTTCATGTTGAAGGATGCGATCGTCGGGTCTCCACCGCGCACCACCTCCACTGCGGCGTCTATCGGGTCAAGATTCATGCGTTCGGCGATTTCCCCGAGCGTCATGCCGCGCCATGCGCTTTCTCCCGTGATCAGCAGTGACTCGTCGCCCCCACGCCGCCAGAGATTGGCCTCCATCTCTTCGCGGATGCGATCCTCGAGATCCGGATTTGCAAGGCGCTCAAACATGGCTTGCTCCGAATCGGCCATGACCCATCTCGGTATTAGTGAGCTGCTCAGGCTGGTCCCGGATGCGCGCCACGGATACTGATCCGCCGTTATCTCGACGCCTCGCTCCCGGGCGGCGTCGATCAGCGCGATGATGTCGCCGCTCTGACCCCAGACGTCGCGGCCGAGGGCTTTCAGATGTGCGATATGCACCGGGATGTCCGCTTTTTCACCAATTTCTATGACTTCTTTAACCGCACCAAGCAGGCCAATGTTGTATGAACTTTCGTCACGCATATGCGAGTCATAGACGCCGCCGAATTCTGCAGCAATTTTCGCCAGTTCGATGACTTCATCCGTCTCTGCATAACTGCCTGGCCTGTAGAACAGGCCGGTTGACAAGCCAAGCGCGCCGGCACGCATATCGTTTGCGACAAATTCCCGCATTTGTTCGAGTTCTTCATCGGTGGGCGCGCGGTCTTCCAGGCCTAGAGTTTCTTCGCGGGCAGTGCCGTGGCCGGTGAAAAACGCAACATTGGAGCCGATGCCCTGCCGCTTCATGATGGCCAGTTTGTCTTCGAGATCAGGCAGGCCGCGGCCGTCGTTACCGACATATACTGTCGTAACGCCCTGGGTCAGATAGTTGATATTTGCCTTGCTGGCATCGTCGAGCAGGTCATTCTCCGCGTGTGTGTGCGGATCGATGAATCCCGGAACCACGGTTCTTCCCGCTGCATCAATGACCAGGTCCGCGGTTGCGTCGGGGGACGCATCCATCGAGACAATACGGTCGCCGGAAATTCCGATGTTCGTGTTGTGCGCAGGCTCAAGCGAACCGTCGTACACGGTGCCATTGATAATCAGCACCGAGTAACGTTCTTGCGCGTCCCCCGGTGGCGGCGAACACGCCGACACGGCGACCAGCGTAATGCCGGTCAGCACAGTCTTAAGAAATGCAATCATGATTTTCTCCGAATAGCCTGACTGGTCCCTTTACCTGGAATCTGCAGACGATCGTAGCCTTGCAGACCGTGACAAAACGTAATTCCGTATTGCCTCCGACTGTTCGACGTCGAGCTGTGAAAAAGCCGGCATGCCGTTGGCGCGTCGCGCGCCACCGATCACGATTCCGTGCCATGCAGCATGCGTGTCTGCCGAGGAATAACGGAGATCGGGAACGGAGCCGCCGAAGCGCGCCGACGCGCCCTTGCCATGGCAGCCGCCGCAGCTGCTGGCGTACAGGTGCTTGCCGTTTGCAACCACTTCTGCCGAGGCCACAAGTTCGGGTTGCTCCGGAAGGGTTCGGGCGGCGCGCTCGATGGAGGGGATTTCGCTGCCGCCGTCAAGACTGAACGCGAGCAGCCTGGTCGGTCCCTGCGACTCGTTCGTGGCTCCGAGTTGCGGATAGACGAATTGAATACCGCCACCGGAGCCTATCGGTATCAGGATATATTGTGTGTCATCGATCGTGTAACTCACCGGTGCCGCCGTGATTCCCGAACCGGTGGCCAGCGACCACTTTTCCTCGCCCGTATCGGCTGCAAAAGCGGCGAATCGCCCCTGTGCATTACCCTGGAATACAAGGTTGCCCGCCGTTGCCAGCACGCCGCCATTGAACGGCAATGGGTGCTCCACCGTCCAGCGCGTGACGTGTTGCACCGGATCAAACGCAATCAGCTTGCCGGGACTGAACGGCTCTCCGTCGACTTCAGTCAACAACTCCAGCGTATCTTTGTAATCACCATCGTCGTAATCACTGACTACGCTCGGAATATTCAGTACCGGAATATAGAGAAGCTCATGCCCTGGGTGCCACGCCATCGGTTGCCAGCTGTGCGAACCCCACATATTCGGCCAGATCGGGACCGTGGTCTCGTCCGCACGGTTCCAGAATTCCCCTTCGGGGTCATAAACCGGGCGGCCGGTCTCGAGGTTGATATGGGTCGCCCAGTTGACCTTGACGTACTTGTCTGCCGCAAGCAGTTCACCGGTCAGCCGGTCCAGTACGTACTGAAAACCATTCTTCGGTGCAACAAGCAGCGTTTTGCGATCTTCATCGTCAATCCTTAAGTCAGCGAGGATGATGTTCATCGTCGCGTTGTATTCCCAACTGTCCTGTGGAACGGTCTGGTAGTGCCACACGTACTCGCCCGACTCCGCATTTACCGCCAGAATTGAAGACGTAAAGAGATTGTCCCCGCCGTCGGGGCTGCGATACTGATACACGTAAGGCAGCGCGCCGGCAGTACCGAAAAACAGCAGATTGGATTCCGGGTCGTAGGTCATCTCGTTCCAGTTGCTGCCGCCACCGCCGAATTTCTCAAGTGCATCTCCGGACCATGTAGCCGCCGCCATCTTCATTGCGGACGATGTGTTTTCTTCTGGCTTGTCACTTGGCACCGTGTAGAAGCGCCACAGCATTTCGCCGCTTTGCACGTCGTAGGCACTCACGTAGCCACGATTTTTCTCTCCCGATTCCGAACCGGCGTTGCCGACAAAGACTTTGCCGCCGCCAACATAGGGCGAATCCGTGATTGCGTAACCGAGTTGCGTATCACAGGTCTGTTGCGACCATCGCTCGCTTCCTGTAGCAGCGTCCAGGCCGATCAGCCGGCAATCGGCAGTGGTTGCGAGCACCAGGCCGTCCCAGACAGCAACGCCTCGATTGACTCTTGCTGTCCATGACAGGTCAGGGTCGTCAGCAAACGCCTGCCGAACGTCTGGATCGTGGGACCAGATGATCCGGCCGTCTGCGGCATCGATCGCATACACGATCGAGAACGCACCGGAAAGATAGATGACGCCGTCCACGACAATCGGTGTCGCCGAAATTCCATCGGGTATTGGCAGATCTGTTGTCCAGGCAAGTCCTAGATCTGCGACGTTCTCGTCGTTGACCTGTGAAAGAGGGCTGAAATGTTCGCCGCGGAAATTGCCGCCTTTCAGGAACCAGTTTTCGCCAGTCGCGGATTCTTCGAGCACGCGCTTGTTGGTAACGTCACCTTCTGCTGCCGCAGACGACACGAGAGTGAACACACTGACGACGGTCATCAGAATTCGAACAATTAGTCGATTCAGCATTTCTTCTCCACGGCGTTCCGGCATTCGCTATTGTACCGCCTGATCGCATATTATTTTGAATCGCGGCTGAAGCCGCTCCTACATTCCCTGCAAAAACTTGTAGGAGCGGCTTCAGCCGCGAACCAATAAAAGGAATCCTCAGATCTACAACGGATCCCGGTACGTATTGACCGGTGGTAACGCCGCGCCAGTCAATCCCCCAGGTTCTTCCTCGCCAACGACCGGCATTCGCAGCGTGCCGATGCCATCGATCGTTGCCTCGACGACTTCGCCCGGTTGCAGGAAACGCTGCGCACCACGTACCGCCGTGCCCATGCCAACGCCGCCGGATGTTCCGTTGTTGATCACGTCGCCCGGATACAAGGTGATAATTGACGACGCGTACTCGACCAACTCCCACAGGCTGTGAATCATGTCACCGGCGGTTGCTTCCTGCATTTGTTCGCCGTCGACGCTCAGTGACTGCCGAAGTATCTCCATCGGGTTGCCATAGAATTCTTTCGGCACGATCCACGGACCTTGTGGCGCGAAAGTGTCGTGGCCTTTGCCGACAAACCAGTCGAGCGTGAATCGCGCACCGCCCGGGGGCCTTCCGCCACGGTCCGAAATATCGAGCGTCACCATGTAACCGAAGATATGCTCTTCCGCATCGTTCGCGGATACATACTTGGCCGTCTTGCCAATTACAGCGCCGAGTTCCACTTCCCAGTCGGTTCGGTTTCGACCATAAGGAATAACGATCTCATCGCCGTTGCCAACCACTGCGCCGCGGCTCGGTTTGATAAACAGATAAGGAATGCCGCGTTCCTCGCGTCGCAGTCGTCTGGCTTCCGTGCGTTCTTCCCCGGTGCCGGCTTCCTCCACATGGCTGTAGAAGTTGACGGCCGCGTTGAGAATCTTTCCCGGATACATGATCGGCGGCAGTGTCCGTAAGTCGCCGACGTCATGCACATAGTCGGGACGGTCGTCGCCCAGGCTGTTGCTCGCCACGAGGTGGTTGACGATCTCGTACAGCCTGCGCTTCAGGCCATAATCGTAGCGGCTGATGAGTTCCAGCATATCGGCTGGCAGGGGGATTGCCGGATACGCAGAATTCCTCTCCAGCGCGAGGTTTGCCGCATCTAATTCCACGATCAGGCTGTCACGCAGCACGATTCCTACGGTCGGAGAACCATCGATCTCGAAAGTGCCGACCTTGAATGGTTCTGCGGTCATTTGGGACCAGCCCATCGCTGGTATGGCGAGTAAAAGAAATAGAATAAGAACCGAAGATCTGCGCATGATGTTCCCCGACGATGGCGAGATTATTCTTGTGTGAGTCGGTTGTACTGCCGGCGGGAAAATCTGTCAAGGAAGGAGCTGTGCCCGATTGCCCGCATTGAACGAATTCCAGCACGGCGTATTATCGGCATTCGAACAGGTATAGGGTGATGCCATGCGACTACTGTCGATTTACCTCCTGCTCTGTTGCCAATGCGCGATCGCTGCCGACGCACTCTCGCTGCCGGACTGGAGCGGTGTCTGGGAGCGATTCGAGGGCAACGGCGGCATTTTCGATCCGTCAACCGTCGAACCGAAAGACGGGCGCGCCGGCAGCCCGGGAGTCCGTCAGTACCCGCCGTTAACCGATGTCTGGGAAGCCAGGTACAAGGCAAACCTCGCATTGGCTGCAAAAGACAGATTGCCGGACCCGATATCCTTTTGCGGTACGCCAGCCGGGTTCCCTCGCTTGCTCGCACTGCCGGATGTCTATGAATTTATCGTGCGGCCTGAACAATCCTGGATCATCACGGAGAACGGCCCCAACATCATGCGCATCTATACCGACGGCAGAGATCATCCGCTACCTGAGGAAATGTGGCCGACATTTACCGGCGATTCGGTCGGACACTGGGAAGGACAGACACTCGTTTTCACGACCGTCAGCATGATCGGCGAGAAAAAAACGGTACTCGATCGCAGCGGCCTGACATTGAGCGATCAGGCCAGCGTCAGCACGCGCATGTTCATGACAGAAGAAGGACTGCTGCGTGCAGAGCTCACGATTGATGATCCGGTCGCACTGCGCGAACCGTGGCACGTAGTGCGGCATTTCCGGAAGTTGCCGGACGGCACGCGGGTTTATGATTATGCCTGTGCGGAAAACAACAGGAACCCGATTACAGAATTCGGCCAGACGCTGACGCTCGACGCCGACGGCAATACGATTGATATTGTCATTGATAATGAACAGAGTAATTAAGATGCGTTCTATCCTGAGCAGGTGCAGAATCGCGATTACGATTGTTGTTGCTGTCAGTGTTATCGGTTTTGTACCGGCATCCGGACCTGCAATGGCACACCATTCCAGCGCCATGTTCGACAAGTCCCTGGTTCGCCAGGAATCGGCGATAGTCAGGGAATTTCAGTGGACCAATCCGCACGTCTGGATACAGGTCTACATTGAAAATGAGAGCGGCGAGCAGGAGGAATGGAGCATCGAGGGCGGCGGCCCCAACAGTCTTTTCAGAAAAGGCTGGAGACCAAGTTCCTTTAACGCGGGCGACGTGATCGAGATCAAATTCAATCCGATGCTGGACGGTTCCCGGGCAGGCTTTTTCGTCGGCGCCAGGCTTGCCGATGGCAGGACGCTCGGTGCCTGGTAACCCGGCCCGGGGTCTGGCTCCTTTCCCGAGAGGTTAGTTGATGAAACAGGCTTTTCTTTTGTTAGCTGTCGTACTCGGCTTTTCCGGTGTCGTTGTCGCGCAAGAGAGCGTTACGCTCCTCAAGCCGGCGCGGGTGTTCGACGGCGAGGAAACACATGCCGACTGGATCGTGCTGGTCAAAGGGAATTTCATTCTGTACGCAGGCAATGCCGATGATGCGCCCGCCACGGATGTCGACAGGACCATCGACCTGGCTGGCCAGACGCTTCTACCGGGCCTGATCGAGGGTCATTCGCACATCCTGCTGCATCCCTACGATGAAACCGTCTGGAATGACCAGGTACTAAAAGAGTCATTAGCGGAGCGGGTCGCTCGTGCGGTCAACCATGTCAGGAATTCCCTGATGGCCGGCGTCACGACGATGCGCGATCTTGGTTCGGAAGGGGCGGGTTACGCGGATGTCGGCGTGCGCGATTCAATCAACAAGGGAATCATTCCCGGCCCGCGTTTGCTGGTGGCCGGCAAGGCGTTGGTGGCCACCGGAAGTTACGGCCCGAAAGGATTCCATGAGGGGGTCGATGTTCCGCTCGGCGCGGAAACCGCGGACGGCTACGATGACCTGATTCGCGTCGTGCGCAGCCAGATCGGCAGAAATATCGACTTCGTTAAGGTGTACGCGGACTACCGCTGGGGGCCCGACGGCGCTGCATCGCCGACATTTACACAGCGTGAACTCGAAACGATCGTCGAGGTAGCGCAGAGCAGCGGCCGACCGGTTGTTGCGCATGCATCGACGGCTGAGGCGATGACAAGGGCGATCCTGGCCGGTGTCGAGACCATAGAGCACGGCGACGGAGCAACCGCCGAAGTCTACAAACTGATGGTTGAGCACAACGTGGCGCTTTGCCCGACACTGGCTGCTGGTGATGCCATTGCGCAGTACTCGGGCTGGAACAAGGGCGTCGACCCCGAGCCGCCGCGACTACAAAACAAAAGGCGAAGCTTCAAGGCAGCACTCGACGCCGGGGTGACGATTTGTTTCGGTGGTGACGTCGGTGTTTATCCGCACGGCGATAATGTCCGCGAGCTCGAGATGATGGTGGATTACGGTATGTCCGCGGAAGCTGTATTGAGATCCGCAACCTCGATCAATGCCGGCCTGTTTCACATTGCCAATAAGGTTGGACGAATTCGCACCGGTTTGCTGGCAGACATCATCGCGGTAGAGGGAGATCCCGGGCGTGACATATCCGTCCTGCGCAATGTGCGGCTGGTAATGAAGGACGGTGTGGTTTACGGCAGTGACTGGAACATGCGATGAGTGAATCATGGGGGCCACATGATGTCGGCGGCCAGGAAGGCGGACCGGTTGATTTGTCAGAGCACGATATTGCGCACTGGGAATGGCAGATCGATGCCATGGTACGGCTCGCGCTCAGCAAAGGACTGATCAGCGACTTCGCGGAATTGCGCGATGGCATAGAACGCCTGACGCCGGAGGATTACGAGAACTTCACTTACTATGAACGCTGGGCCAAATCACTCGCGTATACGCTCGTGTCACGAGGCATCATCAGTGAGGCGGCGCTGGCCGAAAAAGCCAGGGTAATTCGCGACCGGCAGCAGGCGGAGGCTGCCTCATGACTGCGCCAAAGTTTACAACCGGACAGCGAGTGCGCATTGCTGATCGTACGCCGCCGGTCCACCATCGGGTCCCCTCATACGCCAAGGGGCAGGTCGGCATCATCGAGCGCGTATGCGGCATGCATGGTGAGCCGGAGAAATTTATCCGTGGCGATGGAATACCTGCACAGCGGCTTTATCGCGTAACCATCCCGCAAACGGAATTGTGGAAACCCTATGACGGCACGGCAAGTGACATTCTCGAGATCGAGATATTCGAACATTGGCTGGAGCCGGCGGAATGACAGGCCACGATCACTCGCGAACATTTCAAGCGGATCATCCGGAACCGACCAGTGACGCGGCGCGCATCGGGCTGGCGCTGCGCGAACTGCTGATCGAAGCGGGGCATTACACTGTGGATGAGGAACAGGTGGTGATCGCCGCGATGCAGGGTGCGTCACCCGAAAACGGTGCAAAAATCGTGGCACGTGCCTGGATTGATCCGGCGTACCGGGAACGGCTGCTCAGGAATGGTGGAAAAGCCCTGGAGGAAGCCGGCTTCGACATCGCGCCTTATGAATTCACGGTGATGGAGAATACCGGCGACATCCACAACGTTATCGTTTGTACTTTGTGCTCCTGTTATCCGCGTTCCCTGTTGGGTATGTCACCTGCCTGGTACAAATCCAAAAGTTATCGATCGCGCGTGGTTCGTGAACCGCGCAAGGTCCTGGCCGAATTTGGAGTCAAGCTGAATGAAGATGTCGATGTCAGGGTGCACGACTCGACGGCCGAATTGCGCTACATGGTGTTACCGCAACGGCCTGCCGGTACCGACGGCTGGTCTGAGGAAAAACTGGCCAGCCTGGTAACGCGGGATTCGCTCATCGGAACGCAGCGTGATTTGCGGGTTCGGTGCCGGTCATAGCTCATAAAGCTATGACCGGCACCGAACCCGCACATGTCGGTTCCTACTACGCGGCAACCGTAAATGACCATACTGAATTCGCGCCTCTGCGCGGCGAGCACAGGGCAGACGTTTGTGTTATCGGTGCCGGGTTTACTGGCATTTCCACGGCACTTCACCTGGCCGAAAAGGGTTATAACGTACACGTCGTGGAAGCCCACAAGGTTGGCTGGGGCGCGTCCGGCCGCAACGGCGGTCAGTTGATTGCAGGAATCAGCGCGGAAAAGCGGCTGGCAAAAATGATGGGCAAGCAGGCGGTCTGGGATCTGCGCTGGGCAGGGCATGAGATTATTCGGCAGCGAGTACGCACTTACAACATCGACTGTGACCTCAAATATGGTTACCTCGATGTAGCGATAAAGCCACGGCACGTCCGCGATCTCGAGAACAACTGCCGTTACCTGGACGACAATAATTTTGCGGATGAGCATCGCTTACTGTCGCAAGCTGAAACCCGTGACCTGATTGGCACTGATGCCTATCTTGGCGCATTGCTGAATATGGGTAATGGACATCTGCACCCACTGAATCTGTGCGTGGGGGAGGCGCGCGCCGCGGTTGTGAACGGGGCAACGATTTACGAACAGTCTCCGGTTACCCATATTGAACACGGAAGTAAACCCGTTGTTCACGCGGATAGCGGAGCAGTCAAGGCGGATTTTGTCGTGATTGCCGGCAATGCCTATCACCGGCTTGAACCAATACTGCGCGGGCAGGTACTACCTGTCAACAGCTTCATTATCGCCTCGGAACCCTTAACCGCTGAGCTCGTGCGGGAGATCAATCGAGATGATCTCGCCGTTTGTGACCCGAATTACATTCTGCAGTATTTCAGACTCAGTGCCGACAAACGTCTGCTCTTTGGTGGTCGCTGCAATTATTTTGGAATGGACCCACTACTCATTAAATCGCAACTTGTGCCGCGGTTGCTGAAAATCTATCCGCAGCTTCGCGATACCCGCTTTGAATTCGCCTGGGGTGGGTCGATCGCTGTCCCCGTCAATCGGGCGGTGCAGCTCGGGCGCGTGGCGCCGAATGTGCTCTACGCGCAAGGCTACTCGGGGCACGGCATCAATGTTACGCATGTGACCGGGCAGATCCTGGCAGAAGCGATCGCAGGAACGTCTGAACGTTTTGATGTGATCTCACAACTGAAGACCATGCGAGTGCCTGGTGCTGCAACTTTTTCCCGGCAATTGATCACGCTGGGCATGATCTACTATGGATTGAAAGACAGGTTGTAATTTGGGGGGGAGATAGAGCATGAGAGTTTTTATATTAATTGCAGTTGTAGTCACATTTGTTCCTGCAACCCGGCCGCTGCTTGCCCAGGATGAAGATCCATCCTGGGCATGGTCGGAGGAGCGTATCTCGGATGCGGTCAACAAGGTCAGGGCTGGCCGGGATCTGACTCCCGATAGCTGGCCGGGCGGCGCACGGGTAGCGGTATTGCTGTCGTTCGATGTGGACAATGAAACTATCTGGCTGCGCAATGGTGATACGAGCATCGGTGGACTTTCACAGGGTCAGTATGGTGCCCGCGTCGGGCTCGGACGCATCCTGCGACTCCTCGATGAGCACGACATTGGAGCCTCTTTTTTCGGTCCGGCGATCAGTTTCTCGCTCGCACCTGAAATGATCGAAGCGATCCAGGCGTCCGGACGCCATGAGATTGGAGTTCATGGCTGGATTCATGAGAGAAATGCGCTGCTGCCGCGCGCCGACGAAGAGCGGTTACTGCGAATGGCCATAGAGCGCATGACAGAGCTGATCGGCCAGCGGCCAGTGGGATATCGCGCGCCGTCCTGGAATTTCTCCGACAACACGCTCGAACTATTGATGGAGCTCGGTTTTCTGTATGACTCGTCGTTAATGGCGGACGATCGGCCGTACGAGATTGTTGCCGACGGTGAGCCCACCGGATTCGTCGAGCTTCCGGTCGACTGGATTCTGGATGACGCGCCGCTCATGAATCCGCTTGGTGAGCGTTATTCAAATCCGCGCGAAGTGGTGCAGGTGTACAAAGATGAATTCGATATTGCGTATGAGGAAAGAACGGTATTCCTGCTGACCATGCACCCGCATTACATCGGCCATCGATCGAGAATTGTCGTCCTCCGCGAACTGATTGAATACATCAAAACCAGACCAGGGGTCTGGTTTGGTACCCACGAAGAAGCGGTGCGCTGGGTGCGGCAACAGGCGGGAATGGAATGAATGATCTGTAGGAGCCCGGCCGACCGGGCGATCTTCTTTCATCTATCGTGGTGATTTGATGGTTGTCGCCCGGTGGTCCGGGCTCCTACGGAACGTTGCTACAATTTTTGGCGCCCAATAAACAAATATGCCTGTCGCTTATTCGCCGACCGTGTCAGCCACCGCTTGATTGCAGGCATCACTGACTTCTGCCTTATTCTCATTGAGGCAGGCAAGAATCCTGCCTTCACCCATCGCAACGCCGCTGCAATGCGTTTCAATGTCAGTTGCGCACTGATTCGCAATATATGCTGTCGCTGCCGCAATTTGCTCGAGAATCGTTGCGGCCTGATAAAACGCATACTGGCATTGTCCCGAGATTTTATCCTCATGCGCGGCCATGCAGTGCAGCATCCGGCCATTGCCCGGCGTTACCTGGCTGCAATAGGACTGGATGTCGCTCTCGCAAGCTTTGACCAGGTGTTCGACCAGTGAGTCCTGCGCCATCGAATTCGAACCGATGAATAATCCGGCAGCAAAAGTCAGCAAGGCAATTGTTTTCTTCATTTCATTCTTCTCCCATCGTTTTGGTGTATTGGTTGTTATGTGTTTAGTAAATATTTCGCCTACCTGCGGCGCTCATATTTGACGATCTGTCGCGGCCCGACTTCGGCGCCGTAAATATTGCCGTCAGCGTCTACGGCCACGCCCTCGGCCGCCGTCGTCCCGGCTTCGTCCGGGTTCTGGTTCGGGTCGGGAATATGCATGGTTACCCAACCGTCGAGGGCGCTGCCAATGTAAATGCCGCGCGCATAGCCGCGATTGAGACCCCAGGTCGTGTTGGATTCCGAGTCGGCCGCGTACAGGATATCGTTGCCGTCGATAAACAGTCCGCTCGGCCGGCCGAACTGTGTCCAGGTTTCGATGTGATTGCCGTCCTGGTCAAAAATCTGCAGACGGCTGTTGCCACGGTCACCGACAAACAGGCGTCCCGTCGA